>NZ_CEXQWX010000001.1:0-174548 GCF_982718395.1 Carboxylicivirga sp. | reverse complement strand
TACTATCACTTACGCGTAATTGGTAATTACCTGCCAACAAGTTGTTAACAGTAAAGGTACCGGTAGTTGAAGTTAAATCAGGAAGGTTATCTCCAGTGTAATCCAGATAATAAGTGCCACTACCTCCTGATACAATCACCTCAAGCTGACCGGAATCATCTCCGTTGCAAGTTGTTATATCAGTTTTATTAATGGTATTAATAACCAATTCGGTAGGCTCATTAATAACAATTCCCGGGAGTGTTTGCGAGCAGGTACCTTCATCACTTACTGTAACTGACCATGTTCCGGCAACAACGGGATCAGAAGAACCGATAGAAGGTACATTACCAGTAGGATAAGTATCGGTACCATTGGTCCATTCGTATGTAAACAGGTGACCTGGTTCTCGACCAATAGCCGTTACTGAAATGTATCCATCAGTAGCTCCGAAACAACTCACATCTCTGCGTTGCGCAACATTTTCAATAATTGTGAATGATGGTTCAACAACGATGAATGAATAAGAATCAGAACAACCTGTATTTTTATTTAAGACATTGGCAATGTATTCGCCAGCCATTGTTATTCCTGACTCAACAACCTGATCTCCATTAATATCAGAATCACTTATTGTAGCTGCACCAGTTGGAACGGTCCATGTAACCAGGTAATCATCTACAACTGAAATATCGAGTGTTAATTGAGCTTTACACAAGTCATAATCAATACTACCAGACAAAGAAAATGCATCTGGTTCTTCTATCTCTTCTGTATCAGTTACAAAACCAGTTAAGGCATCTTCTACCCTCACATTATATATACCTGGCAACAAGTCTTCAAATAAATAAGTGCTATTAGAAGTACTAACCGTGATGGCTGGGTAACCAGTTTGCTGTATGGCAATAGCATATGGAGGTGTGCCTGAAGTCATGGTCACACGCAAGGTTCCCAACTCGCCATTACAAGCTGCATCGGTGTGCGTTACATTAATGGCCAATGGCTTAGATGTATCACCTATTGTAAAGTCAATTTGTTTGTCGCATCCAGCTACGCCACCAGTAATTATTACATAGTAATCACCTGGATTAAGGTCACTTAGAGCCGTAGTTACTTTATCTGAACTAATTAAAGTTCCATCAGACAGGTACCAGTCAAACTCGTATGTAGCTGGAATACTTCCACCTGATACCGGACTTAAAGTAGCTGTACCATTACCTGTTGCACCTGAATCGGTATTTGGTATGGTATTATCTGTTGTTGAAATACTTACATCCCACTTTAAAGGCGAGGTAATGGTTTGTTCAAATGTTGTTGAACAACCACCATTGTTATCAGTTACGGTTAAAACATAAGTGCCTGCACTTAAACCTGATATATCCTGTGTAAGGGCAACTTGTGCATTAGTTGCTTTATTGCGCCACTCATAAGTATAATCAGTATCCGCAGCTCCCCATCCTCCGGAAACATTTACATTTATTACACCATCGATATCGCCATAGCAGTCTAAAGCTAAATTGCTTGTTGCAGCATCGAGCACAACCGATAAAGCACCATTAGTTGGTTCTGAAACAGTAATGTAGTCAGCTTGATAAGCTGCGCAACTCGTACCCTTACGACGTACCCATAGGTGATAAGTACCTGAAGATAAACCACTAAATATCGGACTATCCTGATAAATTGGCTGTCCTGAACCATTTAATTCAATGGCGTATTCAAACAAGGTTCCACCAACACCATCGCTGGCGGCTGCCTGGTAAACAGCATTACTTTCCCCAATACAGGTAATGTCACTTATCTTTGTTGGCCCTCCAATTATAATTTCTGGAGATTGATTAATCACAATGTTTTCAACTGCCGAAATACAACCATAATTGAGGTCACGTACCAAGGCTTGGTAAGTTTTGGAATCCGTTCCAACCGGATCGTCAGATGATAAACCTTCGAACACATTGGATGATTGCCAGTTAGTACCATTATCAATCGAATACACATAGTTACCACCTGCTGGTGAAGCAGTTAATTCAATACGTCCATCGCTTCCTCCGTAACAACTTACATCAGATTTTGAAAATGATGAAATCGTTAAAGTATGGCCATCGTTAACTGTAAATACTTTGATAACATCACACGGTCTGTCAGCATCCGTGAAAGTTAAGGTATAAACTCCGGCTGGTATATTGGTCTGGTTTAAAGCAGCATAGTCAAAACCAGGAACTGCTTTAGGCATCCAGTCAAAAGAGGTATTGGCCGAGGCACCTGTGATAGTTACATTTGAAATGGCCCCATCATTATTACCACCACTACATGTAACAGGTGTTACATCACCACTAATATAAATGTGACCTAAAGTTGTACTTTGTTCAAAAACCGGAATCGGGCAAGTCACATTTGTTCCTGCATTAGCGTTGGCATCCCACAGCTTAACAGTATAAGTAGCCGGTGCCAGCCCTGTTCCATTATTAAATGAGTATGGATAAGGATTTGCTTCTGTATCCCAGTCTACATCGATCACATCGCTATAACTAAAGCCATTATCACCCTCAATAATAAGGGCATAACTACTAATATTTCCTGGAGACTGAACGCCGCCCGTAATATTAAAAGAGATAATACCATCATTATTAGGATTACAATCAATGGCGCCGGTAAAGTTGTTAACAACAATTGGGTCAGGTGCATTAATGGTTTCATTTTCTGAAGGCAAACCACAGTTGTTCGCATCCTGCGCTGTAATGGTATAATTACCAGGTAATAAACCTGTAAATATAAAAGTAGAACTACTTAAAGTTTGTGATACAGGTGTTGTTCCATCAGTGACAGTTACTGTATATGGCATGGTGCCACCTTCGAGTTCAACTAACAATGAGCCAACATTATCGTTGGCACATGAGTTGACATGGTTGGGAGTCACCGACGTAATATCAAAAACATTTGGTTGAGTTACTTCTTGTAACGGAATGATAACAATACATGTTCCATCAAATGTTTCAACAGTTACCTCCCACTCACCGGTGTCAACATTTTCGGCATCACCCAAAGTATTTCGGTTACCAGTATTAATTGGAGCGGCTGCTGTTGTTGTATTTTGCCAAACATAATTAAAGACATGACCAGGCTCTCTTCCGGTTACATTGACTGCCAGGTAAGCATCAAGGCCTCCATTGCAGCTTATGTTTTTATGCCTGCTTAAATCTTCTGTAACAGAGATAGTTGGATCTTCAACCGTAAGTGTGTAGGTTTCGAAACAACTCTTTGTATCATGCTTAACTGTAAGGATGTAATCTCCTGGTATTGAGACATCCTCGGTAATAGCAAACGCATTATCTGCAGCTGTTCGAGCCACATCTGGTAAAGCAGGTGCGCCCGCCGGAACTGTCCACGAAGCTGTGTAATTCTCACCAAGGCCTGCCGGAACAACTGGGGTTACACTTAATTGGGTTTGACAATTAGCTATAAACGAAGCACTTCCTGTTATGGAAATACCTGCTTGTGGATTGATAGTAAAGTTTTCTTCGATGCTTCCACCATTGCTGTCTTCAACAATAACTATGTATGAACCGGATGCTCCAAAAATTTCTGTAAATGTATTGGCCGTTGTTATTGTAATTTGTGGATCGGCATTGCGTTTATACTTGATGGTGTAATTTGGAACACCACCCAAAACAGACACTTCAAATCGACCATCATCACCAGAACATTCCGGATGGAAGAAATCAATGTTCACGTTTAATGGTACGGTTGTATCACCAATTGTGAAATTACGGGTTTCAGTACAACCATCCGTAAGATCAGTAATAGTTACTGAATAATCTCCCGGATCTAAATTATTAATAGAAGTAGCATCTTCGGTTCCCGGAATTTCAGTTCCGGTTGAGTCGTACCACTTATAACCATAATTTTCAGAATTACTTCCGCCACTAACTGCTGCCAGGTTGGCGGTACCATCTCCCTGAATCACATTTGGCGTATCGTCCGCATTGGTGATTGTGTTTGGAGTAGTGTTAAGGGTAATATTCCAAGGTAGTGGTTCAGTAATAATTTGTTCAAAAGTTGTTGAACAACTATTATTATCTGTGACTGTTAAAATATAAGTTGCTCCTGGAATATCTTTATTGGCCGAGGCACCAGTATTATTCAAATCTTGAGCAGTTCCAAAATCTTCGTTGGTATCTTTGTTACGCCATTGGTAAGAATAATTTCCCCAACCACCAGTTACATCTACATTAATCTCACCATCACCATCGCCGATACATTCCAAATCTGATTTATCAACAAGAGTAACATTCAATACTCCATCAGTAGGTTCTGAAATTTGGATGGCTGTTGGGTGACTAACTTCACATGCATTGAATAAATCTTTAATCAGAATGTTATAAAAACCAGAACTCAATCCGGTAATTGGTGAAGTTTGCCATGTAACGCCAGCATCAATTGAATATTCGAAAGCACCTATAACCGTTGGATCTTCCACATAAGTAGTTACCAAAGTTATTTCACCATCGGCATCCCCCGAACATGTAACATGTTTTGGTGTTGCTACCGTTGTGAAACTTTGTGGTTGTGTAATATCAATATCTATCTCGGCTGATAAACATCCGCTTACATTGTCCTTCACTTGGAAAGTATAAGTTTTTGATAGATCAGCTTCCGAATCTAAAGTCAAGAATTCATTGGATGCTTGCCAAACCGGGCCTTGTGGAGCACCATTAACTCCAGTTATACTGTAAACATAATTAACATTGGCAGGATTAGCTGTAAGCACAACCTTACCATCTGCTCCTCCATTACAAGATACAGATGTAGCCACACCTGACAGTGTAATTGGTGTTGTTGGATCAATACCAAAGGATTTGGTTATTTCACAATTGTTGGCATCATACACAATAACTGTGTGAGCACCAGTTGCTAAACCTGTTAATTCGGGAAGTGGAGAAGGGACCGCTGCTCGAGCACTACCATCAAGGCGATACTCATATGGTCCAACACCACCTGATATTTGTAACTCAACTTTACCGTCATCAGCTCCTGCACATGTTTCAGCAGTTGTTACCAGGTTGAGATCCAATGCTGTAGCCGGTCCGCTAATGTTCACATTAACAGATGTTTTGCAATTTGGATGATTGGCATCACGAACCCAAATGGTGTGTGCTCCTGTTGATAAAACAGGTGTTGTATATGTGGCCGCGCCAGTCAACCAGTTTTCATCAGCATCTAATGAATATTCGTAAGTAGCTGAACCACCACTGGCAATCACCACAGCTTCAGCAATGTTATCGCCAAAACATAAATTAGCAGTTGGGTTAACAGCTGGTACAGCAGATAACACCAAATTTAGTGGTGCTTCGTTATTGATGATTACATCTATATTATCTGAGCAACCTAAAGCATCTGTTACCACAACATTGTAAGTGCCTGCTGGTAAATCAGATGCAACCAACTTATCAGCACTTAAGTTAGTAACCGATGCCGGCCAAACAATGTCGTAACCACTTGGATAAGTTGCTAAATCGGTAAATTTAGTTCCGCCAGAAATACTAATGGCACCAATTCCATCACATTGCGCCGGATCTGCTGCACAGTTACATCCAACTTTCTGAACTTCAGTTGGTGTAATGACTAATCCATTACCAGGTTCAAGAATTGTCACCTGAACATATCGAGCCGCATCTAATACACAAGGTGCATCAACATCCATATCAATTATACGGAAGTGGTAAGTTCCCGCTGTCAAATCAACAAACTCATTAGGAACAGTGTTGGTATTTAATGTCCAGGTTGCACCAGCATTATCCGATATGTAATATTCATATGCACCACTACCACCAGTACCTCTTAAATTAACAACACCATCATTACCTCCATTACAGGTAACATTCGTTACATTGTTGATTCCCAAATTTAAATCATAAGTATGAACATAAGCCGAACCAAGCATGATACGTTCACAAGTTCCTTGTTGAGCAACAATTGTATATGTACCCAAATCGGTAACAGTATTAAAGTCAATCTGACCACCACCAGCAGGACCGGTAATTGTTCTTGCAGGTGTCATTGGATTACCATCCAGATATAATTCATAAACCACACCTGCAGTTGAACCATCTAAACTAACAGTTACACCGGCCGGATCACCTAAGCAATAAGGACCACCACCTGTAACTGAGTATGTACCAACCGGTCCGTCAATAATGTCAAAGGATCGATCACGAGTATTCGTACAGTTTTTCAATAAGTTAACTCGCTCATAAGAATAGGTAATGGTATGGTTTCCAACAGAAAGCACTGCCGGATTCACCTCAGCCTTACCTCCTCCCAGGTCGGTTAAACCTGTTCCCCATAGTACACCATCAATATAAAATTCACCACCTGTTTCTGAGCCTTCAATTTCGAAGATCGCATCACTTTGGCAATATGTTGATTGTAACACACCACTAAAATCAACGGCTTCATTGCGATAAATGGTAACTGGTTTAGTTATCTCGCTTCGACAACCAGCTCCAAGACCTGAAGGAGTAAATGTATATGTAACGTAGTAAGTCCATGATAACAAAGATGGATCAACAGCCGGGTTAAAATTGGCAGTGGCATCATCTCCATCCCCATTAGGATATCTCAATGGATTTGGATTACCAGTAGACGGACTTGCTGTCGAGGTAAAACTATAAGTTCCTGCATCCCCAGCATTAGATGCAGAAATTAAAACAGAATCATCATCCGAACAATAGGCATCTGCCAAATCTATAATATCAATATTGGGTGTACCTACGACAGTAACATCCTGCGTATGAACAGAAGTACAACTACCTGATACTTCCACAGAACATGTAATCGTATGTGTGCCAATACCAGCTGCTTGTGGAGAGAATATTCCAATATTAGATACTATTCCATTACCTGTAAAAATAACTGTTGTATCGGCACCACCATAATAGCCATTAGGCTTAAGTGTCATGGCCGGTTCATTCAGACAAACATTTAATGGTAAGCCATCAAATGTTGCATCCACTGCACCGTCCACTCGGGTAGTCCAAGTTTGCTTTGTAACACAACCTGTTCCATCAACGATAGTATAACTCACTTCATAATCACCTGTTTGACCTGCATTAGCAAGAGCCGTTGGGTCAAAGGTAAATTGCTCTGTTCCTGCAGGGGCACCACCTAGTGTTGGTGGGCTGGTAACATTACCGCCAGGTTCTTTCACACTAAAGGTTCCTCCATCCGGCGTGGCCGTAATTGTTTGAGGTGGAACACCAGCACAATATGAAGAAGCCAGATCCAGGGTCATATTAATACCCACATCAATAGTCATTGTTGTGGAACTTGAACATCCATTATTGGTATAAGTAAATGTAACTGTATGTTGACCGGCCCCAGCAGTAACAGCATTAAATACAGCAGTTCCATCACCATTATCGGTTACTCCGGTTCCTGTAATTGTTGCTACACCTCCAACTGCTAATACTGTTGCACCTCCTACTAAACCTGTTAAATCATAATCGGTATTATCATCCGGACAAATCGGTCCGGTTATATTGGGATTAGAGGTCAAGGTTAATACACCAACACTAAAGTCAATTATTTCAGTAGTTTGTGACACCGTTACACTACATCCAAATCCATCCGTATATTCATATTCAACAGTGTAAGGGAAGCCTGAAGCACTTGTAGAAGGATCAATAATAATGTGATCACCATTATCTACATATGTTAATCCTGCGCCAATAATATTAAAACTTCCATTAGCTCCACCAGGTACTCCAAAAACTGTCTGAGGCCCTGCATCTGAGCAAATAGTTAATGGAAGGTTATTAATCTGGGGGGTTGGTAGCGGTTTTACATCCACATCTGGAATGTTGGCTGTATTTGTACAGCCATTAATGTCAGTTACCTCATAGTAAATGGTGTTATTATCTTGTAAAAATGCAGGATTGCCAGGATCGAATGATGTAACACCTAATCCGAGGGGATTACCATTTACATAATATGTACCTCCTGTCGGAGTAGCATCCATTGCAACAGGAGCATGATCTTCACAATAAAATGGATCCAATGCAGAAAATGTAATAACAGGCAATGCATTAACCGTTACATTATGAGTTGCTGTTGTTTGACATCCATTATTGGCAGTTGCTGTTACAGTATATATCTGGTCAGTACTTGGACTAACCGTTATTGCATTTGTCGTTGCTCCATTCCCCCATAATACACCAGTGATAGCTAAACCAGCTCCGGTAATATTTGGATTGGACGTTAATAAAAGGTTCTGACCTGCACAAACATCTGAGTTTCCAGTTATAGTTACTGTAGGAGATTCTTTAACGGTTATAGTTGCGGCGCCGGCACCTGTTCCAACACAGCCATTACCACCTATAACCTGTGTTACTGTATAGGTTGTTGTACTGTTCGGATCAATAAAGAAGCCAGTATATTTATCACTATTGGAAACTAAAGTCCAGGTGTTAGCAGGAGTTTTATCGTCAGATATAGTAAATGTAAATGGCGCAACTCCAGTAAAATCAATTACGGGGTTAAAGTTCCGGTTAGTACCATCACACTTTGAGTTGTCTGCAAGATCAATGGAAATCGTAGCTGTAGGTAAGGGTGTTTCAGTTATCACCACTAAACCCATTGTTTCAGGACAACCTTCAGGTGTTGTTACCAAAACTTCATAGGTTCCATGTGGCACATTTGTCCATTGCAATACTGCCCCAGTACCACTACCTTGAGCCGTTCCATAATCAGCAAAACCAGCGCCGATATCACGACGCAACTGATAAGAATTACCAGGCTCTGAGCCATCAAGCTCTAATGTTATTCCAGAGTTAGCTAATCCCTGACAATATGTAGTGACACCTCCCAGAGCTGTTAAGTTAAAATTGTCAGGATTGATAATTGTTAAAGAAGGTGTCAGAAATATCGAGCAATTACCCGATGAGGATTCCGCCTCAATCGTATAAATACCATCCGCTACTTGCGCTGGAAAGGTAATGGTTCCTCCATCACCAATTCGGGAAATACCAGTATAAGTGACTGTGCCCGAAACTCTATCTTCACGATATAAGTTGTAACGAACATTGTTTTCCGAATTATTAAAACTAACAACTCCGCTTAAACATTGAACACCAGAACTAATAAAAGTCTTATCTGCAGGTGTTTGCTCTAAAGAAAATGAACCATTCATTTTCATGTCTGCTCCACCACATGGGTTGACAGCATACACTTCATAGGTTCCAATTACATTATCGGTCCAATTGAGAGTACCTCCTCCTGCTTGGGTTCCTGTAACTTGCATTCCATCGCGTGCCAAGTAATAATCCACCCCAAACTCGGAGCCATTAAGAGTAATAAAAATATCGTCAGGAGTACACTCATTACTACCAGTAATATTCTTTGTAGTTGGAATTACTGCCGAAGTAAATGTGAAATCTCGACTTATTGGCAAGCCAGGAGCAGGGCAACCATTAGCATCTTCAATAAGAGTAAGCGTAAACGTTTTATCTATATTCGTATTCCCTAAACTAATGGTCGTATTAGATATAGGGTTCGTTAATGTTGCGTTGTAAGCAATATTGCCTAGTTCATCTTCGATAGTGACATTGTAATCACCAGTTCCTCCTGACACATCAAGCAACACCTGTGGAGTATAGGAAGCACCACAAGGGTTTGGATTTATAGCTGAGAATGTATGTACTGTAGGAGCATCGGATACAATAATGGATACATCATAAGTAGCACCGCTTGTATGCTCCCATTGCACATTATAGGTATTGCCAGCAACAAAACCAGAAATAATATCATCATCTGCTCTATTATTACCTCCGGGATCAATAATTGTTAATCCAGAGGTAATGGACCAACTACCATTATTTATATGACCATTGGCATTAGGGTCAGGAATTGCATTCTGAAGGACTTCTAAACCAGTTAGGCTTCCATTACCACAAGTACTAATACTTTGTCCTTTAACATTAACTCCTACCAACAAGCTAAGGATAAACATCAATGATGCAATCCTCCCACTTAATCTAAAACTGATTAACGTTCGGGTATTTACGCCCATGTCCCCTAACTTTAGTTTTTTACTCTACTATCCTAATGTCTTAAAAAAACTTTACGCAAAATAGCCAATTTTGTTTGCCTGATCACCGACTTTTTGCTTTTAATATTTAAAAATTCAGTATTTATTTCACTTGTTTTACCTAATTAGCTTAAACCCATTACCTGGCAAAGGTTTTACCAACCCTGCAAATTCCAACGATAACATGGAAGCACTTACTTTACTAACTGGCAAGCCACTTTTTAAGCAAAGTTCATTAGCTGTTAGTTCTCTATTTTCCTGCATTAAATTAAATAGCACTTCTTCCTCTTTACTGTTAAATGACTGAAAAAGACTTGACTGTACAGCCTTGGATTTCCCTTTGCTTTCCCATCCTAATGCATACTCCAGATCTTCCACATCTTCTATTAATGCCGCTATGTTTTTCTTTATTAAATAATTCCCGCCTTTAGCTAAATCTTTTGACGGATTGCCTGGAAATGCCAATACATCACGATTATATGACTCTGCAATACGTGAAGTGATAATGGCTCCTCCTTTAATGCTGGATTCAACCATAATCACTGCATCAACCAATCCCGCCACAATACGGTTACGGCGAACAAAGTTGGGTTTATCCGGCTTGGTTTCGGAGATAAACTCAGTCACCAAACCACCATAGTCAAGCATCTCTTTAGCAATATTGCGGTGTAAAGACGGATAAATTCGATCCAGTCCGTGCGCCATTACACCAAATGTTGGTAAATTATTTTTCAATGCCGATTTATGAGCACATACATCTATTCCATAGGCTAATCCACTCACAATGCCAGTTCCCGGATACCGCTCTGCAATTCCTTGAATCAGTTTTTCGCAGTTTACTTTTGCGTCATCTGACGCTTTACGCGTACCTACAACGGCAAGCATCTTCTTCCCTTCCAACTGTATATTTCCTTTGGTATAAAGAATAATTGGAGCATCCTCACAATAACTTAAACGTCTTGGATAATTATCACTAGTAAAGTATAAGATTTGGATATTGTGCTTTTGAATAAATTCCAACTCTTGTTCGGCTCGTGGCAACACTTCAGCAGATTTAATTGCAGTTGCAAGGTTATGACCGATACCCGGAATTTTTGATAATGACCTTACACTTTGAGAGAAAACAGCCTGTTCATCACCAACGTAAGCGATGAGATTGCGAGCTAACTTAGGCCCAATGCCTTTAATCAGGCTAATGGCAATTTGATATATTAGTCTATCAGACAAGTGAGGTTTGATTAATGACTATTAAAAGTAGAAAATAATTTGAATTTAGCACTAATTCATTGGTAAAAATTGACAAAACAATGATTAACCACTTACATTTTCTATATCGAAAAACAACTTATATTGCTCGTTGTGCAAACAGTTTACAAACAAAAGATTAACATCGTTTTAGAAGAATATTTTCGCACAATGTAAAGCGTCTTGATACTTCAGACTCGTACTTAGTATTTAATAAATAGTTCAAATTCTAACGATCTATGCACATCAATAGTCATGAGGAATTCTAAATGTTATACCAGTGGTCACCAATCCCAGATTACCATGTCCCACTTCAACCAGCATGGATATATTATCATTTAAGAAATAACGCACACCAACCAACGGTCTGAGTTTAACAGCAAATGATGATTCGCTTGAATCCTGAAACTCTTCTTGCTCTTCAATCCAAACATCGGTTTCTTCTGAATTACTCCATTTAAACAACAAGCCTGTACCGGCATATATATCCCAATCGCCCAGGAAAATCGAATAATTGCTCCACTTCTCAATCCAACCTGCAAAATGAATATTTGCTACTCCACCAATGGCAAAATCAGAATATTTATGAACATTGGTCGCTAAAGTATCATTAACGTACTTATCATTGTTAAACCCCATTAAAGCACCTACACTTAAATAATCGGTCACTCCCTTTTCAACAGATAAGGAAATTGGTGGTACTTTTCGAATGCTATAACCATTCCAATCATTTCGGTTACTATAATCGGCAAATGATATTTTTGGATTGATGTACCAGTCTTTATTATGAAACTGCCCCAATGCGACTTGATAAATACTAACTACAAACAAAAACAATATTAATCTTCGCATCACGACTTTTTATTAGTTGATATTTGATTGGCATATGATTTTAATAATTCAATGTCTTTTTTATTGCAAGCACTTAAACCAACGGTTGGAAACATAGCAATTCGCCCTTTGACTCTTCCGCATATAATTAAACCCGAACCTAAAACACCAATGCCTCTTCGTACTTTTACATATTTAATGCGCTCATGTGGTAGCACAATTCGTTTGTATTCGCGCCAAAATGGAAACAAATTATAATACTTCACATCCAGTAAACGCTCATTTCCTTCAACTTCAACATAACAGAAACCTCCCAAATAATAAAGCACGATAACCAGTATCAGAAACAGCCAGATCAACATTTCAATCATTTTATCAGAAGTCTCTAACCACAAATAATTGATCCCTATTGGTACGATTGCCAGTAATACCAAAATACGCAACACAGTACTGAGACGTTTAGCTTTTTCTTTATTATCAAATTTCAGTTTCATCATCGAAAAGTTATTACTTCAAAAACACAGTAATTGTAACAACATGACATTTATCATCAAGTTTTACTTACAAATTGTTGCTTTTTCTTAAAGACAAGTAAAAACATATTTTCAATCGCTAAAAATAACTATTTTTGCAAGCATCAAACAATCCGTATGGCGAGAATTGTTATTACCAACTCAATTTATAGAGTATAATTCGCTTGTTTTATCATTAATTATTAGTAATGTTTCCATTATTATCGAAAGAATCAAATGTTTTTATCGCTGAAAATTTAAAGAAAGATATTGAGCATTTTATCAGTAATTTTCCTCACGATAAAGTCTTTTTATTATCTGATGAAACAGCCTATCAGCTATGTTATCCAAAGATCAAGGATGTTGTTGGTATATCAAAAGAGCGTACGGTTATTATTGAGCCCGGTGATAACAATAAAGGCATTGAGGCTTTAGCTAAGGTGTGGCATCTTTTAAGTCATGGTGGAGCCGATCGAAAATCTTTATTAATTACTCTTGGTGGCGGTATGCCTTGCGATTTGGGTGGCTTTGCTGCTTCTACTTTTAAGCGAGGTATCCAGTTTATTAATATTCCAACAACTTTATTGGCACAGGTAGATGCATCAATAGGCGGAAAAACTGGTATTAATTTCGAAGGGTTTAAAAATGAAGTAGGTGTCTTCAATCAGGCAACAGCTGTGTTGATTGAAACCAGCTTTTTAGATACACTGGACAATGAAAATATTATCTCGGGCTTTGCCGAAATGATTAAGCATGCCTTTATCTATTCGGCTGAACGATGGGAACAACTAAAAGCTTTTGACATTCTGAATCCTGATTATGAAGCTCTAAAAGACCTGGTTGCAGATTCAATACGGATCAAAGATTATTTCGTACAAAACGATCCACTTGAAAATCATATTCGCAAAGCACTAAATTTTGGTCACACCTTTGGTCATGCTTTCGAGAGTTTGGCGATGCATGAAGGCAGAGGAATGCTGCATGGTTATGCCGTTGCTTATGGTATAATTTGCGAACTGTATCTGTCACATATCCGATTAGGCTTCCCAATGCCATTGGTAATGGAAATTGCCAATCAGTTAGAAGAAATATTTGGTCATTTTGATTTTACGCAGGATCATTTTGAGGAATTATACAGATTAATGACTCACGACAAAAAGAATGACTCTAACCGGATTAACTTCACCTTACTGGAAGAGATTGGTAAGATTCAGATTAACTGTCAGGCAAGTAAAGAAGAGGTTTTTGATGCCTTGCATTTTTACTGTAATATCAAGTAGGTTTAAGATTTTAGACATAAGACTCAAGACAAATTACAAGATGCTTAATAATCCTGACAAAATATAGGTTTAGCATAAACTCAATCCTTTTATCGATTCCAGAAGAATATGATGATGCAATATAAATTACAATACCAATCAACCAACGATAAAGTTCAGATACAACTTCCTTCATCAAAAAGCATTAGCAATCGATTGCTGTTATTAAATGCTTTGAGCTATAGTCCATATGAGATTAAGAATTTGTCGGACAGTGATGATACGCAGGCCATGCTGAAGGTATTACGGTCAAACAGCACCACTTTTGATATTGGTGCAGCTGGCACAACCATGCGTTTCTTAACTGCTTTTTTATCAAAGATTGTTGGTGAATGGGTGATCACCGGATCGAGCCGCATGAAGGAGCGCCCCATTAAAACATTGGTGGATGCACTTAACCAGCTTGGAGCCAAAATTGAATATGTGGAGAAAGAAGGTTATCCGCCTTTACGCATTTTTGGCAGTAACCTTGAAGGAGGTGAACTGGAGCTTCCGGGTAACGTTAGCAGCCAGTATATATCGGCCTTGCTGATGATTGCACCAACCATTGAAAATGGTTTACGATTAACGTTGACAGGCGATATTATTTCACGCCCTTATCTGGAAATGACCTTGGCCCTGATGAAAGATTTTGGTGTGGCCAGTCACTGGAAAGGAAATGTGATAACCGTTCCTGAAGGACAATACCAACCCAAAGTGGTAACAGCTGAATCGGACTGGAGTGCTGCCAGTTATTGGTACGAAATAGCAGCTCTGAATCCGCAAATGGAAGTGAACCTGAAAGGACTTAAAAAGATTAGTCTACAAGGTGATTCCAACGTGAAGCTGATGTTTGAAAAACTGGGGGTTAAAACAAAATTCTCTCAAAAAGGAACCACCCTTACCAACACAGAGACGAAACCTTCCAAGTTCAACTATAATTTTATTAATGAACCTGATTTAGCGCAAACATTGGCAGTCACTTGTTGTTTATTGAATGTGCCGTTTCGCTTTACCGGCTTACAAACATTAAAAATCAAAGAAACAGATCGCATAACTGCCCTGATTAATGAATTAAAGAAATTGGGCTATATACTTAACAGCAATAACATTGATGATTTATCGTGGGATGGTGAAACAACTGCTGTTGACAATAATGAACCAATTATTATCAACACCTATAAAGATCACCGCATGGCAATGGCCTTTGCTCCGGCCGCTATACAATTCCCTAATATTGTGGTTGATGATCCGAAGGTAATAACGAAGTCTTATCCAAAGTATTGGGAGGATATTGCTTTGGCAGGGATTGAGAATAAAACTGTTGGATAGGGGTATTTTTGTTAATTTGTTGAATCGTCGATTTGTCTATTTGTGTTGCATAAGGATCGCATCTTTAATACCCATAATGTAAATAAAGATACGATCCCTAGCTTAATTCTGCTTCAATTAGTTCAATTGTTATTGTAATCCCGACTATACTTCATCCAAAAACCTTTTCCAAAGTTTCAGAACTTTGGAAAAGATCAGATAATAATTAAGCTATTCATTCGTCGCATACTGCTGACTAAGACTCTCAGCAGTTTTTATCAGGCGAATCATCTCGGCTTTAAAACCTTGTTCATCAGCTCCCCTGGCTTGTTTTGCCATTCTTTTCAATACTTCAAATTCCACATCGCCTTTATAAGGTGAGTCTCTCAATACCATTCCAAATCCGGCTACCGATGCTGCAAACCGGAAGTCAGCACTGGCCTTTTCAAAACTTCTCACATTACCAGTCATCACCTCCTGAAGCAGGATACTTTTGTCTTTATCCGGTTGTTTGTAACGAAGTTTTAAGGTCAACCATTCATCCGAATGCTCCTTAGTTACCGCATATTTTTTTTCCTGGTACTTCAACTGATCTACGGACTTAATCCATTCTTTACTATCCTTAGCTCCCACTGGAATAATCTCGTATAAAGCAGTAACGGTGTGCCCCGCCCCTATTTCACCAGCATCTTTGGTGTCATCGTTAAAATCTTCGTCATTCAACAATCGATTTTCGTAGCCGATTAAACGATATGCCAACACTTTTGAAGGATTAAATTCAATCTGAAACTTCACATCTTTGGCAATGGTAAATAAAGTCCCTCCAAACTCACTGACTAAAGTCTTCTGTGCTTCCTGAAGGTTGTCAATATAGGCATAATTCCCATTTCCCTTGTCTGCTATTATCTCCATGCGGTCATCTTTATAGTTACCCATTCCAAAGCCTAATACTGTCATAAAAATGCCATTGTCTCGCTCTGCTTCCACCAACTCTTCCATGCCGGCATTGGAACTGACTCCTACGTTGAAATCGCCATCAGTTGCCAGAATAATCCGGTTATTGGCATGCTTCTGATAATTTTCTTTGGCCAGCTGATAAGCCAGTTTCAGACCTGCACCACCGGCTGTTGAGCCACCTGCTTCCAATCGATCCAAGGCATCGAGTATTTCTTTTTTATTCTTGCCCGATGTAGGTTTAAGTACCACGCCGGCAGCACCGGCATAAACCACAATCGACACATGATCTTCCGGTCTTAATTCATTCACTAATAACCGGAATGATGATTTTAATAATGGTAATTTATTGGAACTGTTCATCGAACCGCTTACATCCAATAAGAAAACCAGGTTAGAGGGCGGCAGATTCTCCTTTTCTATTTCTTTACCTTTCAGACCAACCTTTAGCAGGTAATGTTCTTCATTCCAGGGACACATGGCCATTTCGGAGTTAACCGAGAAAGGATGTTCTCCATCTGGCTGCTTATAATCGTAATCGAAATAGTTAATCATCTCTTCAATCCGTACTGCATCCTTTGGAGGCAATTGTCCGTTATTTAAAAAGCGACGGATATTGGTGTATGATGCGCGATCAACATCAACGGAAAAGGTTGACAGTGGTTGTTTGGTCACTTCTTTATAGCCATTTTCATTGATCGAGGCATAGTTTTCGGTATTAAATTCCTGTCGGAAAGTGGTAGGTGCAAAATAGGCAGCCTGGCCCATTAATGGTTTATTCCTATTTATTTTTCCAACACCTCTAACCATCGTCACACTACTCATAACAGATTGTTTCTTCTGGACACCATAACCAGCAACTATCACTTCATCCAACTCACAAGCATCCGGTTTTAATGTCACATTGATAGTCGTCTGATTTCCTACTTTAACTTCTTTGGTTTCATAACCAATAAATGCGAAACTAAGAATATCATTTTCGCTGTGTACTTTAATCTGGTAATAACCCTTTGCATCAGTGATGGTGCCATCTTTGGTTTGAAGGTTAACAATATTCACACCCGGCAACGCTGCACCGGTTCCGTCTGTCACATGACCGCTCACTGTTCTTAGTTGAGCCTGAGCACTGCCCATTAATATCATCATAGATGTCATCAGGAATAAAGCTATCTTTTTCATCATCATAAGGTTTTTAAATTAAACGTTTACCCTAGGATGCAGCTTCAAATCAAATTCCATAAAAGTTTTTGATATTTTTTCTACTTTTAAAAATTCCCAAAAGAAGGTATGGTGTTTAATTGGTTAAAAAACAAAGAGAAAAGCGACGATCAGCTTCTGAGCGAATTTAGAAAGAGCGGCGATATAGATCTGTTGGGATTATTATTCGAACGCTACATGCACCTTGTATATGGTGTATGCTTAAAATATTTAAAGAATAAAGAAAACGCACAGGATGCTGTAACCGATATATTTGAAAAGCTGGGTAAAGAATTACTAACCAAGTCGGTTGATAATTTTAAGCCTTGGTTATATGTGGTGACAAAAAACCATTGCCTGATGTTTCTGCGAAGTCAGCAAACTCAGCTTCGAAAAGAAAAAGAATTTGAGAAAAATGAAGCTGGTTTTATGGAATCCGATTTTGTTTTGCATCCTGATAATGACGAATGGGAACCCGAAGAGATGGATAAGCGACTGCAGGATTGCTTAAATCGCTTGCGTGAACATCAGCGGGCCTGCATTGAGCTATTCTTTTTTAAAGAATTGTGCTATCGCGAAATAAGTGATAATTTAAAGCTCGATATCAAGAAAGTAAAGAGCTATATTCAGAACGGAAAGCGTAATTTGAAAATTTGTATCGAATCGTATAGTGAGTAGCAAAAAGAGACATATCAAAACAAACGATGCAGATGCTTTTCAAAGGTATCTGAACAATGAAATGCCGCCCTCAGAAGCGCATCAATTTGAGCGTCAGCTTCTCAACGACGCCTTTGAACAGGATGCGCTGGAAGGACTCGCATCAATTGATTCCGGTTCGATTAACCATGACCTTGAGCATATCAAAGCTAAACTTGGCACCAAAACAAAACCATTATGGCGACGCCCGGCAATGTATGCAGCTGCATCTCTTGCATTAACCATTGGAATTGTGAGTACCTTATGGTGGATTGTACCTGATGAACCCGCCACTGTTTCTGAAAGTAGAATGGAACCGTCTGTTTCCGAACAGATTCCTAAACAAACTGAGTATAAACAGTCTGCCATTCCCGAAGTGGCAAAAGAAAAGAAATCCTTGGATGAGCTACCTCAACAAAAAAAGTTGGCACAAGCTCCAAGTCCATCGGTTAGTAAGGCAGAGGCAAATAAAGAAACCCCGATTCAGCAGGAGGCTAAACAAATACAAACAATTAATGATTTCACTCTGGCTGACGCTGAAAACGTTGAAGTGGAAACTCCCAAAAGAATGGGAAGAGAAGAGAAGGTGGAGAATGAAGCTTTTTCTGTGGATTTTGGTACTATTGAAGGCACCAAAATTGAAGGCTACACTAGTTCTTCAAAGGATAGCAACCTCAAAATTGTGAGAGGCAGAGTGATGGATCGAAATAATAAACCTTTGCCGGGTGCCAATATTCATATTAAAGGTACACAACTAGGTACCGTTGCTGATATGGATGGACACTATGAAATGACCATCCCGGCACAGGATTCATCAAAACCATTATTAGCCAACTTTATTGGCTTTGTACCCCAAGAATCAACCGGTAATGCTGACGATTCGATTAATTTCATGCTCGAAGAAGAATTAATTGCTTTAAGCGAAGTGGTTACAACTGGTTATTCTGAGGAGGAAAAGCGACGAATTACAGAGTTTATCGATGCTGAGCCGCAAGGCGGAATGGAGAAATATATTACAGATATTGAAAAGTCATTGCGCTATCCTAAGAGCGGCTCAGGTAAAAAAGAACAGGTAGTGGTTCTGGTAACCATCGACCTTAAAGGTGATATCAGCAATATTGATATTAAACGCAGCCCGGGCGAAGATTACTCAATCGAAGTGATTCGCGCCATTCGAAAAGGTGCCGACTGGATTCCGGCAAGCAATAAAGGATTTCCGGTTGACGACACTATTAAGCTTAAACTTCGTTTTATCCCAGACTAAAAAATTCTCATTATTGATGCAACCTTTAAACTGATCTATTGTCTATACCTACAAAACCTGATATAAAACGAACCTGTAAATTTTAATTGGAAAATTGTACACAGGTAGAAGTGTATGATCTAAAACTTAACCATATGAAACGAACATGAATTTTGCATTCTAATTTTCACACAAGAGAATGATTAAAATTCATCGAGAGTTCCATCTGACCGTTAAAGAATAAATTTAACCATATGAAAACCCAAATTACCCTTTTAAGCGTTGTTATAGTTTTGCTAACAGCATGCGATCCTGCCACATACGTCAGTAACAAACACTATTTCAAGGAAGATTATTCCATCTCATCGGTAAATGCTCCTTCCTACCCTTTTTCGGATGAGCCAAATGAAACACCAATTAATATTTCATTTCCCAAGCAGGGAGAATTTAGCTTACAACTATCTGCCAATACTTGTGGTGGTCAATACACCGCCTCAAAAGATGGTACCATTTCGTTCACTAACACCAATTGCACATTAAGCTGCTGCGAATCTGACTGGGACCATTATATTCTTACATTGTTGAGAAAATCTACAAGATACGAAGGTGGCGAAGATGGTCCACTCTATCTTTATATCGACAATAAAAATTACCTGACACTTGATATCAGGTTAGATGAAGGCTTCATTCCATCCGACAATTAAACAATTGGACAAGTTAAATTACATCTTTCTACCTGGTCTTTGACCTAGTTGATAATCTCTTTTAATTGTGCACTGTACACAGTTTATTCAACTACTTAAAGCGCTTCCAGAATTTCCTTAACCGTCATGCGATTCTTATAATCTTTATTAAAATGGCGAGTTGTAACAATACCATCCTTTGATACGATAAAAGTAGCCGGCACCGGTAACGCCCGGTCGTCATTTCCGCTTGCTTCATTAATATTGATACCATATGCTTTATAAGCCAGGTGTTTGCTCTTACTCATTGTAAAAGTAACATCATAGGCATCCATTATCTGATGGTTTTCATCATAAACGATTGAAAACTTAGCGTTCGATTTTTCTACAGTTTTTTTAATCTCCTCACTCTTTTCAGGTGTAATGGCAATCACTTTAGCACCTTTTTCATTAATCAGATGTAAAGAATCCTGCAAAGCCGACATATGGCGGTTACAGAATGGACACCATTGACCTCTGTAAAACACAATCACAACAGGGCTTTTTTTAAGCTCCATGGCCAAGTCAATTACATCCCCGTTTTGGTCATTGGCAACAAATAATGGTGCCTCCTCATTGACCTGAATTCCTTCCTGCGCATTTAACTTCAGCCCTGAGAAGACTGTTATGGCTAATAAAATGATTATTTTTTGCATTGTATAAGTATTTGATATTTTAAACTTTACCTGCTTAGTCGTTAATAATTGTAATTCCTTACTAAAAAAAGTAAGTGTATTTCAATATACATGTGTCTTACCAATGTGATATTCGGAAAACTATATAAACCTATTAATGTGCAATGGACAACGGATTTCATTGTGAAGTTGAGAAAATCTTCATAACAGAATCCAACTATTAATTTCAAATTGTCCATTGATAGTAAAACTTAACAACATGAAAAAAACTTTATTAGTACTATCTCTAGTAATCGCTGTAATAAGTACATCCGCACAAGATCGTGTAGCAATTGGATTGAAAACAGGTTTTAACTCAACTAAAATTAAATTAAGTGATATTCCTGATGAAACAGACATTAAAAATGAAGCTAGCAGTGGATTTTTAATTGGTGCCTATGGTAAAGTTCGACTGCTTGGCTCATTATCATTACAACCTGAAATTTACTATGCCAAGAAATCAACCGAAATGACAGTTGAAGATATAAGTAAGAATACTTTTCACACTTGGGATATTCCTATTTTGGCTAATTTACAGTTATTAGACCTAAAAGCCTTAAAGGTATATGGTGTAGCCGGACCTGTAGCCTCGTTCATTGCCAAAACAAAAACAGATATTCCAGAGTGGGATGAATTTAAAAGTACAAACTGGACTTTTCAAGCTGGTGGAGGTGTTGAAATTTGGAAATTAACTGCTGATGTGCGCTATGAGTGGGGTTTGTCTGATATTTCAGATCTTAAAACATTTAACATTGGTCAGAAAACCAATGTTGTAACATTCTCTATTGGTTATAAAATCTTCGGTATTTAATAAAAATATTACCCAAATCTAAATAAAGTCGGTTCCGCAATGGGCCGGCTTTTTTATTTCATTTACTCGCCGCCCGATTAATAGACATCTAATCGAACGACGAGTATTATATTGAAGTTTCTAACAGCAACACAAAGCATTATACCGCTCCTTGCGACATCATGGCATCGGCTACTTTAACAAAACCGCCAATATTTGCTCCATCTACATAATTAATAAAACCGTTGCCTTTGTTTCCGTATTCACAACAAGTTTGATGAATACTTTGCATAATGGTCTGAAGCCGTTGATCCACCTCTTCGCGTGTCCAGTTAAGCCGCATACTGTTTTGGGTCATTTCCAGTCCTGAAACAGCAACACCTCCAGCATTGGCTGCTTTGCCTGGTCCAAACAAGATGCCTTTGTCAATAAACACCTGTATAGCTTCAGGTGTCGATGGCATATTAGCACCTTCTGAAACGCAGAAACAACCATTACTGATCAAGGTGATCGCTTCCGTCTCGTTAATTTCATTTTGAGTAGCACTTGGCAATGCAATATCCGCCTTTTCACTCCACGGACGCTCTCCTTCTACATACTTAGCACCGTATTTGTCGGCATATTCTTTAATACGGCCACGCTTATTGTTTTTGAGATACATCACGTATTTCAATTTTTCAGAGTCAATGCCATCCGAATCGTAAATATATCCGCTCGAATCAGATAAAGTGACAACTTTACCACCAAGATCATTGACTTTCTCAACTGTAAACTGAGCGACATTACCCGATCCTGAAACCAAAACTGTTTTGCCACTAAAACTTTCTCCTCTTGTCTTAAGCATTTCCTGCGCAAAGTAAACATTACCATATCCGGTTGCTTCGGGTCGGATAAGACTTCCACCCCATTTAAGACCTTTACCAGTCAGTACACCGGTAAACTCGTTCACAATGCGCTTATACTGCCCATATAAAAAACCTATTTCACGACCACCAACACCTATATCACCAGCCGGAATATCTGTATTAGGGCCGATGTGCCGGTATAGCTCGGTCATAAAACTTTGGCAAAAACGCATCACCTCGTTATCCGATTTACCTTTCGGATCAAAATCACTACCTCCTTTTCCGCCGCCCATTGGCAGAGTCGTTAAACTGTTTTTAAATACTTGTTCAAAGGCCAGGAACTTCAGAATACCCAGGTTAACTGTCGGGTGAAATCGTAAGCCACCTTTGTAAGGTCCAATAGCGCTGTTCATCTCAATGCGATATCCACGATTAACGCACATCTCGCCCTTATCGTTCACCCAGGGAACCCGAAACATGATTATGCGCTCTGGTTCAACAATCCGTTCAAGGATACGAGCATGTTTGTACTTAGGATTTTCATCAAGAAAATGGTCGAGTGATTCAACCACTTCGTGTACCGCCTGGTGAAATTCAGGTTCGGCAGGATTCTTCGCCATCAACTCAGCCATAAAAGCCGAGGTGCTTAATGATGAAGTGTGTGACATAATAGTAGCATTTAAGGGGTTATTAATAGAATGATTAGATACATAATTTGAACATTTGCTCTCTGTTACTCCCTCCTACCCTTATTATGCATTTTGAAGTATTAATTGTGCATCCTTCGGGTTTAACCTACTTTCAGCCTAAATTCGGGTCTTGGTTTATCGTTTCTTTTCAATAGAAAAAAGTTAAGGAATTAATTTTCGAATTGCGATAGCTATTTGATTTAAAGTGAAATAATATTCAGAAAACATCATTCGCAAGTTTTTCCTTTTCTACAGATAGCAAGGTATCTTAAAGATTAATTATCCATCAGGCACTTGTTATCCTTTTTACGTAACTTATAGCTTTATCATTTTGATCATGACCAAGCTATCACATCAAATTTCTTTATCGGATAAGAGTTCACAGCGAGTGCTGCAAACCATGAATCTCTTACTTGATATTATTGAGTTGGAAAATCCCATTGACGAAACCATTGAAGAGATTGTTTATTCATTGGGGAAAGGATTTACTTACCAGGATATCAGTATTCGAATCCGATACAAATCAATAGAGTATCAAACCAATACCATGCCGGAGACCAGCGCTGTTTTGACCGAACGCTTTTCTACCATTGATGGAGGTAAAGGAGTTATTGATGCTTTTTATACAGAGGCACATCCCAACATGGATGAGGGGCCTTTTTCCAGAGATGAACGCTCATTACTTAATCAACTGGCACGATTGTTAACTGGTTTTATCAACCGGATTGTGGCCGAGCGAAATCATTCAGAATCGGTAGAGCGCCTGAAAGAATTATCGACCATTAATCGCACTACTCGTATTATTAATGAAGGAAAGTCAATTGATGATGTGCTTCAGCAGATCGTCTTTGTATTGCCTTTAGGCTGGCAATATGCCGAATACACTGTTGCACGCATCACCTTTGGGGATAAAACTTACCAAAGTGAGTACTTCAGCGAGACCGAATGGGTACAAACCCAACGTTTTCAGACTATTGACGGACAGCTTGGTTCCATTGATGTATTCTACACAAAGCGCTTCCCTTCACTGAATAATGATCCTTTTCTGGCAGAAGAACGGGATCTGCTCATTAATTTATCAAGACTCATAACTGATTTTTTAAACAGTCATTTGGCCGCTCTGGAAAAGCAGGAACGACAGGAACGGGTAAAAGAACTTCAAACAATTAATGAAACATCAAAGATTATTGCCTTAAAAATGCCGATTGACTATACTCTAAGCCATATTGTTGAGAAGATACCGGCAGGTATGCAACATCCTGAATATTCTGTGGCCCGAATAACCTTTGAAGGTCAGGAGTACCTTAGCCCCAGCTTTATAGAAAGTCCTTGGTTGTTACGTCATTCTTTTGAAACAATTGAGGGTAAGAAGGGAGCCATAGAAATATTTTACCAAACTGAGTTGGCAAAAACACAGGAAGAGCTGTTTCTAAATGAAGAAAATGACCTGATAAAAAACCTGTCACATTTGGTAGTCGGCTACCTCAATGGTGTTGAGGCACGCAGCTTGATGGAGCAGGTAAGAAGACCTATGTCTCCTCCTCCTGATCATCGTTTAACATCAGAGAAAACTGAACCTCAACAGACCAGTAAGCATCTATTGCAAAATTTTATGCACCGCAATAATGCTGCCCGTGATATTTACCACGATCTGATGCCCTTCAAAGTCAAAGAAATTCTTTTGGTTGCAACTCTTTACGATGCCTACGCTATTGAAAACGAAGGCCGCTTTACCGAACAGGTGATGGGTGGTTTTTATCATCTGCATCTAACCCAGGTGCCCAGGGTAACAGGTGTTACCACCTACAACGAAGCAATGGCGAAGCTGAATGAAAAACACTTCGACCTGATAATTGTAATGGTTGGCGTTGAAAAGAAGTCGCCAATGGCACTTAGCCAAATGGTAAAAAAAGAGTTTCCTTACATTCCGATTTTCATGCTATTAAATAACGATGGCGATATACCTTATTACCAGGCACGACAGCGCGAATTGGGAGTGCTGGATGAGATATTCGTCTGGAATGGTGATCCCAAGGTCTTCTCATCAATGGTTTTTCATTTAGAAGATAAAGTGAATGTAGAAAATGATACAGAAATTGGACTGGCAAGAGTGATTCTGTTAGTTGAAGACTCAGTGCGTTACTACTCCAAGTATTTACCCTTGTTATATGCCAGTGTGCTGGAACAAACCAAACGTTTGATTGATGATGTAAAAGAGGATGAGCTTTATGCTGTTCTTCGCTTAAAGGCACGTCCGAAGATTTTACTGGCTCGTACCTATGAAGAAGCCCTTGAAATATTTGAAAAATACCGAGACTATCTCTTGTGTTTGATTTCAGATGTTGAATTTTCCAGAAACGGACGATTGGATGCCAATGCCGGATTCGAACTGGTGAATTACGTTAAAACACAAATTAAAGACTTACCGGTTATATTGCAATCATCTAAAATAGAATACTCGCAGGATGCCTATGAACTAAAAACAGTCTTTATCAATAAATACTCCGAAAGCCTTATTCAGGATATCAAGACATTTATCAGCCACTACCTTGGCTTCGGTAATTTTGTCTACAAAGATGCACACGGACGAACCATTGCAGTTGCCCGTAATCTGAAGGAGTTTGAACGCACCATGCGTAAGGTTCCTGCCGAATCCATTGTTTATCATGCCCGAAAAAATCACTTCTCATTATGGTTGATGGCCAGGGGTGAGATTAAAATTGCCCGCAAAATTGCGCCTTACAGGATATCTGATTTTGATGATGCCGAACATATCAGAAGCTACCTGCAGGAAGTTATCACCAGGCATCGTGAAGAAAAAAACCAAGGCAAGGTGATTGATTTCGACGAAATTGATACCATTGATGACACCAATATTGTGCGCCTGTCTGGTGGTTCCCTAGGAGGAAAAGGTCGTGGTTTATCATTTATCAATACTCTTCTTTTTAATTTTGATTTTGGAACCTATGTTAAAGGCATCAACATTCGTACACCTAAAACCACAGTGATTGGAACCGATGAGTTTGAGATGTTCATGGATCGGAACAACTTTCGCGAACTCATCTTCCGTAACCTGAGTTATCATCAGATAAAAAAAATATTTCTTGACGGAGAATTGTCTTTAAGCCTGATTCAGCGCTTAAAACGCTTATTAACTATCTTTACCGAACCAATTGCGGTACGCTCATCAGGTCTATTGGAAGATAGTCAGAAGCAACCTTTTGCCGGTGTATTCGAAACTTATTTATTACCCAACAATGCTGAAAGTATTGAGGAACGACTGACCGAATTGTGTAATGCGGTCAGATTGGTATTTGCCTCTGTGTTCAGTGACAACGCCCGTGCATTCACCGAAGCTGTTGATTTTAAAATTGAGGAGGAAAAAATGGCTGTCGTCATCCAGGAAGCTGTAGGAAAAAAATATGATGATGTGTTTTATCCACATATCAGTGGTGTTGCTCAATCCTACAATTATTATTCCTTTGGTCATATGAATCCCGAAGATGGATTTGCCGTAATGGCACTGGGTTTCGGTAAATATGTGGTTGATGGAGAAAAGGCTCTGCGTTTCTGCCCAGTTTATCCTGATTTGGATAATAATTCGGCCAAGGATATGTTCAAGAATTCGCAAACTGAGTTTTATGCCATCGATCTCAAAAAGAAAAATCTGAACTTGCTGGAAGGCGAAACTGCCGGATTAACCCGATTGGATCTTTATGAAGCCGAGAAGCACAGAACCTTAAAGCATCTGGCATCTGTTTATAACCCGGATAACAATACCATTGAGACAGGACTGGCAAGTGATGGGCCACGTATCATTAATTTTGCCGATATTCTTAAATACAATTACATCCCATTACCCAAAGCCCTAGAAGTGATATTAGATGTGGTGAAGGAGGCTATGGGGGCACCTGTTGAAATCGAGTTTGCAGTTGATCTGACAAAAGATAAAGATGGCAATGCCAGTTTTTATTTATTGCAGATCAAACCATTATTAGGCGGGGCGCAAAACTATAGTATCAATATGGAGAGCGTCAATCAGGAAAAGGTGATTCTGCAATCAAGTCAAAGCATGGGTAATGGTAAAAACAAGACTATATTTGATCTGATATATGTAGATACAGCTACCTTCGATAAATCTAAAACCAGAGGTATGGTGGCAGAGATTGAAAGCCTGAACGCCAAAATGAAACAGACCAACCGTCAATACATTCTCATTGGTCCCGGGCGATGGGGAACGCGTGATCCCTGGATCGGCATTCCTGTTACCTGGACACAGATTTCACAGGCTAAAATGATTGTGGAAACTGATTTGGAGAATTTCCCGCTGGAAGCTTCAGGAGGATCACACTTCTTCCACAATGTAACTACCATGCAGGTTGGCTACTGCTCTGTTGTTGGTGGTGACGAGCAATCATTTATCAAATGGGATGAGTTAAGTAAGGCTGAATTGATTGAACAAACTAACTATTTCAGACATATTCGTTTTAAACAGCCTCTGATTTTACGGATGGATGGCAAAAAACGAAAAGCAATTGTTACCTTGGGTAGGTAGATTTTAGATGCTGATACATCATTATAGAATTACCTAAATGAATACGAATATAAACATACAGCCTGACCGCTATTATCATATTTTCAATAAAGCCCGGAATGGAGAAAATCTTTTTCGGGAGCCTGATAATTATCGTTACTTTCTGGCACTGTACAGTAAATATATTGATTCAATTGCCGACACCTATTCCTGGGTGCTAATGCCTAATCATTTTCACTTTTTAGTAAAAATTAATAGAGAAGTTGCATCCAAAAAGCCATTTCAATATTGGTCAAATTTGTTTAATGCATATACCAAAGCATTCAATAAAAAATATAATAGAATAGGGCCCTTGTTTGTAAGTCCATATAAGCGAATTGAAATAAGTTGCTTGAATCAGTTTAAGAATGTCATACACTATATTCATCGTAATCCAGTTCATCATGGATTTTGCGATCATATAATCGAGTATCCCTGGAGTTCATATCAAACAATTATCAGTGTTAAAGAAACAAAGCTAAAAAGAGATAATGTTGTTGGGTGTTTTGATGGAATTGATGGATTTATTTCGTATCATGACGACAATGTAGATTACCGAAGTATTGAAGATTTAATAAAAATATAGATCCTTAGACCTTAAGGTTTTAAAAACCTTAAGGTCTGCAATGGAGATCTGAAAGAAATAAAAGAATGACTAATTCTATAAATACACAACAAACATCTTATTTCTCCGATACGGCTTTTGGCCACCTGATGCAAAAAAGAATCCATAAAGTGCTGTTGATCTGCAGTGGATACGACGCCTTTATGCTTGATGAAGATGGCCGTATTGACGAGCAGATATTTAATGAATATGTGTCGCTTAACCTGCGTTATCCGCCGCAGTTTATCCATGTTGAAACCTCTGAGGAAGCATTAGCCATACTAGAAATCGAACAAATTGATTTGGTTATCACCATGTTGAGTATTGGTGGAATGGATCCGTTCTCGATGGCTAAAAAAGTAAAAGAAAGTTACGAGAGCATTCCCATTGTAGTTTTAACTCCATTCTCGCGCGAGGTGTCTGTGCGGATGAGTCGTGAAGATACAAGTGCCATCGACTATATTTTCTGCTGGCTGGGCAATGCAGATATTATGCTTGCCATTATAAAGCTGATTGAGGATGAGATGAATGTGGAGCATGATGTACAGGAAGTAGGTGTGCAAACCATCTTATTAGTCGAAGATTCTGTCCGGTTTTATTCAAGCTACCTGCCACTTATATACCGAATCATCTTAAAACAAGCCAAAAAATTTATGGATGAAGGCTTGAACGAACACCAAAAGATGATGCGGATGCGTGGACGCCCAAAAATCCTTTTGGCTCGTTCCTATGAAGAAGCTATTGAACTTTACGAAAAGTACGAAGAAAATATGCTGGGCATCATCTCCGATGTGTCATATAACAAAGGTGGCGTTAAAGATACAGAGGCGGGACTCAAGCTAGCCAAACACGTAAAGCAACGTAATAAATACATGCCATTTCTTTTGCAGTCATCCAACCGTAGTTTGGAGCAAAATGCCAAGGATTTAAAAGTTGCTTTCTTATTCAAACACTCTTCCTCTTTATTAAGGCGTCTGAAGCACTTTATTAATAAGTACCTGGCTTTTGGTGATTTTGTATTCGTCGATCCAAAAACCAGTGACGAAGTAGGTCGGGTAAGCAATTTGAAAGAATTGCAGGAACAATTGTTTCAAATTCCGGATGACTCGCTATTATATCATTTTCAACGCGACCATATTTCTAAATGGCTCAATGCAAGGGCTCTTTTTGCTGTTGCCGAGGTTATCAAATACCTTAAAGTTGAAGATTTCGCCAATCTGGAAGCGACGAAAAAGTTCCTGTTCGACACGATAGCCAACTTCCGTTACAGCAAGGCCCGCGGCATCATCGCTAAGTTTTACCGTGAAAAGTTCGACGAATATTTAACATTTACCCGAATTGGCGAAGGAACCATTGGCGGAAAAGCTCGTGGGCTGGCATTCCTCAACCTCCTGATAAAAAAATACAATGCTTTTCATGCCATTGACAATGTCATTGTCACAATACCAAGAACAGTCGTGCTTAGTACCGACGTGTTTGACGAGTTTATGGAAATCAATGAATTGTATCCGATTGCTCTTTCTGAAGTAAGCGATGAAGAAATACTGGATGCTTTTGTAAAAGCTAAACTGCCCGAACGAATACATGGTGATTTGCTAAAGTTTATTTCCATTGCACAGGGGCCGATAGCCGTCCGATCGTCAAGTGTATTGGAGGATAGCCATTATCAACCATTTGCCGGCATTTACTCCACGTATATGATTGCTAATCACGATAATGAAAATACAGTACTCGATCAGCTTTGCGATTCCATCAAATGTGTATATGCTTCAGCCTTCTATAATTCGAGCAAGCGGTATATGGAAGCCACTATGAATGTGATTGATGAGGAACGTATGGGTATCGTTTTACAGGAAGTGGTAGGTCAAAAACACGGTGATCTGTTTTATCCTACTATTTCCGGTGTTGGACGATCTGTTAACTTCTATCCGATAGAACCCGAAAAAGCTGAAGATGGAACTGTTAATGTGGCAATGGGACTTGGCAAACATATTGTTGAAGGAAGCGCCTCGTTGAGATTTTCTCCAAAGTATCCACAGAAGATACTACAACTGTCAAGCACCGATATGGCGGTAAGGGAAACACAAAAGAACTTTTTTGCCCTCGATTTAAAATCATCTAGCTTCCATCCCTCGGTAGATGATTCAATCAACATTGTAAAACTGGATTTGAAAACCGCCGAATCACATGGTACTTTAAGATGGCTAGGATCGGTATATGACTATAACAACCATATGATTCGTGATGGTTTAACAGCCAAAGGACTGCGTATTGTTACTTTTGCCAATGTACTTAAATACGATGCATTTCCATTGGCACCAATAATCAAAAATGTATTGGAGATCGGTCAAAAAGAGATGAATCAACCCGTTGAAGTCGAGTTTGCTGTCGACCTGCAAGGGGCTCCAGGTCATCCTCTGATATTCTATCTTTTACAAATACGACCAATCGTCGATTCCAAAGAGTCGATTTCCGAAAAGCTGGAAGAGGTGAAACCCGAAGATACGCTGATCTATTCAAAGTCTGCCCTGGGCAATGGAGTGATCGATGATATTAAGGACATTATTTATATAAAAACAGAAACTTTTAATCCGGCCAATAACACCAAACTGGTACCGATTATCGAAAAATTGAATGCTCCATTTCATGCCGGACAAAAATCTTATGTGCTGATGGGGCCGGGCCGTTGGGGTTCTCAGGATTCGTGGTTGGGAGTTCCGGTAAAGTGGACGCAGATATCAGCAGCTCGTGTCATAATCGAAACCGGATTAGAAAATTACCGGGTTGATCCCAGCCAGGGAACTCATTTCTTCCAGAATTTAACGAGTTTAAGAGTTGGGTATTTTACAGTAACGCCATCCATTGGTGATGGCTATGTCAATACCGAATTTCTGGATGCTTTGCCGGCTGTATATGAGGATGAATATATTCGACATGTTCAGTTACCAAATACCTGCAGCGTGAAAATCGACGGGCAAAAAGGAATTGGCGTTGTTCTTCCACCTGCAGACAAAGAACAAGATGACGATGATCCGTCATCAGATTATAATTTGCATTAATCACTTTATACGAAAGGCTATGAATTTAGATAAGTTCCTTCATCAGCTCCAACTTAACAACCCCAATGAACCAGAATTTATTCAGGGTGTAAGGTTGTTTTTTTCATCGGTTGCAGAGCGTATTCAAGACGATTTCAGGTTAAGCAATGCTGCTGTTTTGGAGCGATTAACAGAGCCTGACCGTGTGCTGATTTTTAAAGTACCCTGGCTCAATGATGAAGGAAAGGTAATTGTTAACAGAGGCTATCGTGTTCAGTATAATAATGCCCTGGGACCATATAAAGGTGGTGTGCGTTTTCATCCGGCACTGACTTTGGGTACAGTTAAAATGCTGGCATTTGAACAGGTTTTTAAGAACAGTTTAACAGCAATTCCGTTAGGTGGCGCCATGGGAGGTGCTAATTTCGATCCAAAGGGTAAGTCTGATGCTGAGATTATGCGTTTTTGTCAAAGTTATATCCTGCAACTATGGGATGTTCTTGGTCCTGATATTGATATCCTGGGCGGTGATATTGGTGTTGGCAGTCGTGAGATCGGGTACTTATTTGGGATGTATCGTAAACTCAGTCATCAGCATAGCGGAACATTCACCGGTAAATCACCAGATTGGGGAGGAACAAGATTAAAAGCTGAATCCAACGGATTTGGTGTAGTCTATTTCCTGAAATCCATGCTTGAGCATTATAACGATACATTGTCTGGTAAAACAATTACTGTATCAGGCTTTGGCAATATGGCACACGGAGTAATTAAAAAAGCCATTGCTCTTGGTGCTAAAGTCGTAACAATCTCCGGCCCCGATGGCTATATTTATGACCCCAACGGTATCGATAACGAGAAACTTGAGTACCTGATCGAGTTGCGAGCTACATCGCAAGATCTGGTTCGCCCCTACTCCATCGAATTTCCCGGAACAATGTATTACGAAGGCAAAAAGCCCTGGGAGGTCAAATGTGATATCGCCATACCTTGTGCCATCCAAAATGAGATTGGCGAAGGTGAAGCCCAAATGCTGATCGATAATAAATGCCAGTATGTTATTGAAGGAGCTGATCAATCGTGTACCGAAGAAGCCATTCAAACATTGACAGATAATAACCTACGCTATGTGCCAAGTAAAGCAACCAATGTAGGTGGAGTAGCTATCTCGGCACTGGAATTGGCTCAGAATAATATGAAAGTCAACTGGACGGATACCGAAATTGAACAGCGCTTGCAGGATATGGTGCAAAGAACCCACGAATTATGCCAGGTTCACGGACAGGAACCTAATAGTATTAATTACTTAAAAGGAGCCAATATTGCAGCATTCCATAGAGTTGCCGAAGCAATTATTGATCAGGGGGCAGTATAAAGATTTAAAAAACGAAAAAGTTAGTCTATTATTAACACCTTACCACTCGTCGTCCGACTAATAGATATTAATTCAATTTAGTCGGGCGACGAGTATTGCAATGAAGTTTACCGAACTTATCCGATGAATATTACTATATCGTTTATATTCATCGGATAAGTACTATAAGACCTTGTCAAATGACATTTTTGGGATAGATTTAGCCCAACAAGCCATACGAAATATTAAGCGACGTATAAAGTATATAGCGCGGCTTGTACAGAAAGTTCATCGACGTATATAGAAAATCTGTCGGAGTGTACGGAATATTTGTCAACCTGTACCGCATATCGTGCGAACTGCAGAGAATATTCAACGGTGTGTAAAGAATATGATACGGCGAGTACCGAAAGTCTGTCGGAGTGTATGGAAATTCGTGCGGAGTGTGCCGAAATTTCCAAGGCGAGTATCGAATATTAAGCGGAGTGTATAGAAAGTTAAAAATTACGGATGCGATCTTTATTCGTTTCGATGTAAATAAAGATCGCATCCGTATTAATTCCTGCCGCTATGCAGCATTAGTTAGTCATACTAAAACCATCTAATCTTTTGGCTTAATTAAAGGCATGCCTTCATTAAGAGTAGCAGCGATATGCGTATTGATGTAACTATCAATCTGGTAAAATTGTGATGCTACCTTTACACCCAGCTTTTTCTTATAAATTTTATAATACTTAAAGCGAACCTTCATGCGCTTATTATTACTTTTATTTAAAGCGATAATTTTTTTATCAAGCTCCTCCTTTGTTAACTCGCCACCTCTTTCTATCACTTGTTCAAGTAGTTTAAATCTCTGAACACTAATCGGCTTAACTTCCTCTTCATATTGGTCATAAATTTGCCAGAAGAGTTCATTTTGTGAAGTCTTTAATTCAATGTTCTGAGCAAAAAAAACTTTTATCTCTGATTTTAAGATTGAGCCAATTAAGCCAATTTCCTGATTCGTATTTTGTGCAGACGAGATGTTAATGGTTAATAACCCGATCGCCAATGAAAGTATTAATTTTCTCATAGTTTAAATTTCTTAAAGTTTAATTAGATCAAAAGTAAACCAAATTGGGGATATATTTGTTTCCTGTTTTAACTAATAATCTGAACAAAATTTGATTTTATCACATTAATTATGTGGAATAATTTAAAGCAAAGCAGCTAACCTTAAGTTATTTCATCTAACCTTAAAGTAATAAAAGTAACATGAAGACAAGATTTAATTTATTTGTAGCATTAGCACTTGTTTTTACAGTGTATGCCTGTTACCCCGGTGGGGCCGAGTTTGTAGATGAGCTGGACACGTCTATCTCTAAGTATGATCCTAAGTACAACTTTGATGATTTAGATGGTAAAACCTATTCTTTACCTGAAGAAATTTTACACATTGAGGATGGTGAAGAAGTGGAAGACCCGAAGCGTATTTACGATGAAGACATTTTGGATCAGATGAGAAGCGAACTTGGGAAATTAGGCATGGTCGAAGCTACTGCCGACACCAGTCTGGCTATTGCAATTGTTATAATTGAGCAAAATAACACTGGTGCTGCTTGGATTCCCGGCGGAGGCTGGTGGGGTGGTTGGTATCCCTGGTATCCCGGTTGGGGATGGGGCGGATATTACCCATGGTACCCTGTATACTACAGCTATAAAACAGGTTCTATTCTAATTGAGATGGGAGATTATGAGAGTCGTAGTTTTGATGATGAAACCATTCCATTAGTTTATTCAGGAGCTCTCGATGGATTATTACAGGGTGACAAAGAATACATAGGCGACCGCATTGAAAGAGGCATTGATGAATTATTCGATCAGGCGCCGTTTTAACTAACATTTACCTCAACTTATTAAATAGAAAGAAATGAAATTAGTAAAGTTTTTATTAATAGTTGCACTTGCAGTTGTTAGCTTAGAGGTAAGTGCTCAGTCGAAAACAAACGTATATTATAGTATGGCCTTACCAATGGGTGATACAAAAGATTATATTGATCCTGCCAGTTTCAGGGGAATGAACTTTGAGTTTGAAAGGTTTGTAAACCCAAGTATCGGCGTTGGTTTCCTTGTTGGATGGAATACATTTTATGAAGCTAAACCAAGGGATACTTATCCTCTAAGTAATGGAGCAATAACCAGTAATCAATACCGTTACTTAAATGCAATTCCGATCCAGGCGACAGGTAAATATTACTTTGCCGGCGATGATGCTGTTGTTCGTCCGTTCGTGGGATTAGCTGCAGGTACTTATTACATGGAACAGAGGGTCGATAATGGCTTGTTCTCGAGTAGTAACAAAGGGTGGACTTGGTCGTTGGCACCAAAAGCCGGTGTATTGGTACCGATTAATTACAAAGCGAGTCTGGCTATCAGCGTTGATTACAGTACCTCTTTTAAGTCATCTGACCTGAATAAACAAAACTGGTTAGGTATTAATATAGGTTTCAGCTGGGATTACTAGATTGAAAAATATTATTAACAAAAAAGCGAGAAGCTGTTCAGCTTCTCGCTTTTTTGTTTTCCACCCTATTTTAGAATTACCTAAAATATGTTTCCAGTAAAAAGAGGTTGCACAAGGCAACCTCTATACACACAGGAATTGTTGGGAGGAAAATAACTCTCATAACGCCCCAAAGGTCTTCTTTTAGTCAAAGCTTGCAGTTACCTCTTCGTTATTTCTAGTTTAAATTAAGATTACCTCTTGCAAAAATGGGATGATGTCAAAATGACCTTTATTTCATTAATAAAATGCCACATTGTCACTGTAACTGCGTATATAGCTGACTATCTGACACATATTTACAAATGGCATCATCATTGAACTATTGCAGTCAGAACAGAAAACAATTAAAAACTTAAAAATAATAGGAGATTTAATTATGAGACTAGTAAAATTTAACAACAGGTATCCACAAAGCGGTAGTTTATTAAACCATTTCTTTGGACACGAATTTTTGAATGATTCAGACCTTCTTAAAGGTGGTCAGTACTTCAATACACCCAAAGTGAACATTCAGGAAACTGACGATGCATTCAATATTGAAGTAGCAGCACCCGGGTTCAACAAAAAAGATTTCAATGTGGAGCTGGAAAACGGTCTATTAACCATTGAAGTATCGAAAGAGGAAAAGAAGGAAGCCAAAAATTATTCTCATTTCGAGTTTAACTACGGATCTTTTAAACGATCATTTACTTTACCAAAAGATAAAGTGAAAGAATCAAAAATATCGGCTAAGTACGAAAACGGAATCTTGAACATTCAGCTTCCTAAAAAAGAAGAAGCCAAAGCTAAACCAAAACGTTTAATTGATATTTTCTAATTAGTGGTAGTTTTTTCATAATGATGCTAAAAAGGCCTCCTGTTTGGAGGTCTTTTTTTATTGAATATTACGGATGTGATCTTTATTTAATTCACCATTCATTTCAAAATATTTGCCTGTATTAGAGCTATGAATAAGCTCACTTTTAAGATGATATAATAGGGATTCGATCTTTATAAGCATGGTGCAAATAAAGATCGAATCCGTAATGAATTAATACAACCTTCTTTTTTTCCTTGTATACTTACCTCCAATACTGTTTAGTGGATTAGCACTTTCGCTACATGGCACTGCAGGTCGTCGGCCACCGGTTCTGAAACGTGCTCGCTGATTAAACTCAAAAATTAGCGATAGCTCATGTGCCCCTGCAGTGGACCATCCTAGGCTTCCAATTGTGATGTCATAGCTGTAACCTACTCGTACAGGCCCCAAGTCATAAGCCAATAAAGCTATAATAGCATCCTGATTAACGGCGGAGCTTTCTTCTGCATTATTAAAAATAGGTAAGCCACGATACCAAACACCTATCTCAAGTGGCGAATTGTGCCAGTAAACTCCCAAATCAAATTGGTTAAATCTATCTTGTCGCTGGTATCTGAAACTGGCAGAAAAAGCTTTCTCCGATGTATTTCGTCTTCTCTCACGCCAAATATTCATTCCACCAAAAAGCACATATTTAAGCTCGGCTTTGGCATCTTCATTCATAAAAGTGTAATTGGGTTTGGCCAGATGATCTACCGTTAATCCAATCCAATATTTGGGGCTGTATAAAAATACCGAACTTGCTAAGTCAATATAATGCACCTGTTCATTCGAGAGCCGGCCAAATGATCCGCTACCTCCCCCTGATAAAGGCGGTTGATCGGGGAAAATTGCTTTAGAAAAATCTACCGCTTTGTTACCATATGCAAACTGAACGGCCGGGATAATTTGCCAATGATCAGATATGATTAAATTATAAGAATATTGAAAAGCGGCATTAGTAGTAGTTAATCCGGCACTCCCTGCCCGGTCTTGTATCAAATAAAATCCAATACCACTATTGAACTTTGAAAAGAAATTATCAAAGGAAACCGAATAGGTTGAAAAGGCCTTTGATACCTCAGGCCATTGATTCCTGTAATTAACAATCAGACGCCCGCCATCAGTTGCACCAGCCAGCGAAGGGCTTAAATACAATGGATTGGCATAGAACTGCGAAAAATGCGGATCTTGCGCCCGAACCACAACGCTGACGAATAACAATGCTATGTAGATTATCCTTTTCATTACCTGAATAGTGTTACATCACCTGTTTTAATTTCAATATTACCATTTGAATATTTGCAAGTAACCTTCCATATATAAACCCCTGCAGCACAAATTTTATCCATGTGGTAACCGTCCCATCCGATTTTGATGTCCTGACTTTCAAAGATTAACTCGCCCCATCGCGTATAAATTCGTAACTGATAATCTACGATGCCCTCGTGAACAAATGGATAGAATACAAAGTTATCCGGTGAACCAGGAATATATTGTCCCCCTGAAGAACCAGCCGGATTAGGGGTAAACGCATTTGGAAAATCAATGCTCCCGGCTTCCTCGGCAATAACAGCCTCCCGAATGACATGCTCGTCAGAACACCCCAGCTCATTTGTTACAGTTAAACGAACATCGTAGATACCTGTATTTTGGTAGGCATATTGAACAGAGTGCTCCGTAGAAGTATTACCATCACCAAAATTCCACAAATAGCTGGTTGCTCCTTCTGATTTATTAATAAACGAGACTGTTTCAGGTATTTTAATCTTAGGCGGCCGCACTTCAAAATCGGCCATGGGCGTATCGTATACATTGATCTCAACATGATCTGCCTCCACCAAACCACCCGGTCCTTCAGCCATAAGTTTTACCTTGTATTTGCCCGATGTGTGATAAGTATGAACAGGTTCTTTCTCCGAGGACACATTACCATCGCCAAAATCCCAGAAGAAGGTATGCGCATCCACCGTATTATTATAAAAATTCACTTCCAGTGGCGGACAACCTTCAACATCCGGACCATAATCGATTGCCGGAAGTGTAGGATAAATGGTCACGATTTGCCTTAATGAATCGCTGCAATTTTCTCCGTCAACTCTCAACCAGATTTCATATTCACCAGAGGCTGCATAAGTGTGTGAACTCGGATCTTTTAATACAGAAGAGGTTTCGTCACCAAATAACCATCGGTAATTCCACTTGTCTCCGTGGGTTGTGTTGGCTAATTGAACTGTGGATTTAGGCATTTGAAGTTCCTTGGGACTAACAGTAAATTCAGGAACCGGCCGCCTGTAAACTGTAACAGCCGTATAAGTGGTATCGCTGCAACCGTAAACTGATTCGGCAATCATCTCCACTTCATAATCCTGATCTACAAGTGTATTGTTGATATATTCGTTATGACCATTAAAGCTATTGGAAGTGTTACCATCGCCAAAGTTCCAGGTAAATTGACTAGCTCCAATGGAATTGTTTAACAAGCTTTCCATATAAGGCGTACATCCCTCTCCACCATCGGATATTGCGGCAGTTACCTTAGGAAATACATTAAGAAATTTAGATATTGAATCTTTACAACCATAATCGTTGGCAACAACTAACAAAGGTTGGAACGAGACAGTTGCTAATTCATGATTAACGTAAGTGTGTTTGATATCTTCACTATCATTGGTTGTAGTTTCTTCATCATCATCAAATATCCATTTGCTACTGGTCGCCCCGTCAGACATATTATTGAACTCAGCAATAAACGGAGAGCAACCTTCACTATTGGTCAAGGTAAAATTACTGACTGGTGAAGGAAATACTGTCACATTCATCTCGGAAGTATCGCGGCACCCAAAAACAGAACTCGTATATAACTTAATCGTGTAATCTTCTGGAGTGGATTCCTCATTTTCAAATACATGCGATGTAATATTGGCACCTTCAGCCGATTGACCATCACCAAAATTCCAGGTGTATGAGTATGCGCCAGGATCAGAAACCATTTCTACCAGTAGTGGATGGCATCCTTCTGACGGTGTTAACTCAAAATCGTAATTAATGAGGGGATACACAGTCACATAATTATCCAGGATATCACGACACCCATAATCATTGTGAGCTATTAATGTGGCCTTATATGATTGAACGTACTGTTCTTCATTTGTATAAATATGTTTTGCATCTTCTAAAGCACTTGCATCTCCATCACCAAATTGCCATTCGTAAATGGTGGCTCCTTCAGACTGATTTGTAAATTCAATTTCCAATGGACTACATCCCGGTTCGTCATTATATTCAAATTGTGCCAATGGGGCCGGTAATACTCTTAATTCTGAGTTCAAGGTATCAACACAACCAAAAGAATTGGAAGCAACCAGTTTAATTGTATAGTCTATTGGATCAAAGGTGTTATTGACGAATGTATGTTCAGGATCACTTTGATTGGATATATAGCCATCATCAAAATCCCAGAAATACGTATCGGCATCGGAGGATGTATTGTTAAAAGTAACTTCTATTGGACTACAAGATTCACCATCGAATGGACCTATAGAAGCAACTGGAATTGGGTAAAAGGTAATTTTGACAGTATCACCTGCCTGGCAACCGTTGTTATCTTCAACCCAGGCAAAACCATAAACTCCAGCCGTGTTAACTGATACTTCAGAAATACTTAAATCAGGATTGGCAAAAGAAGCTGCTCCCGGACCAAAAACTTGCTCCCAACGTCCAACTCCTATATCAGGAAAAGCCTGCAGAATATAAACGTAACCACACGTATCGGCATCATTTATAACTGATGGATCAGGCACCTGATTAAAGGCTATGTTTACATCATCACTATCAACACAACCGTTATTATCTTCAGTCCAGGTAAAAGTATAGCTGCCATAGGTATCCACAGTAACCTCAGTTAGTGGATCACTCGCGTCTGCAAAGTTCACAGCTCCCGGACCTGCATTGAGAGTCCACTGCCCACTACCAACCGACGGTATCGCATTAAGATCGTATATCAATCCACAAGCAATGGCATCATTCCCTGCATTACTAACAGGTTGTTCAGATACTGTAACGTATATACTATCTACATCTTCACAGCCATACGAGTCCCTAACTGTATACTGATAACCATAAACACCCGGCGTTGTGCTTGTAAAAATTGGATTCTCAGTATCTGTCGAAGATAATAAGTCGGTTCTGTCGCCACTCCATTGATGAAATACAAAAACACCAGAACCACCAACAGGGTTTGGTTCTAATGATTGCGAAATATCGGTACATAACTCCAGATTCTTATTAAGGAACCGGATACTTACCGAATCCACTTCAACAACTAAAGTGTCTTCATCGTAGCAACCATTATTATCTGTCACCCTGTATACTAACTCGTAAGTTCCTTCATTAACTGTTTCAAAGGAAGGATTAACAATCGCGGTGTTATTCAGTGGGCTGGTATCACCACTCCACAAGTGTGTATAAGGTATTAATCCCTGGCTGGGGTTACCATCTAAATCAAGCTGTGTTCCAGGACATAAATATGTTTCGGGTCCTGGAATAATATTAGCGAGAGGAGATTCTATCACCGTGATATCTATAAATCCAGTTGCACTACAGCTATTACCATCCTCTACATAATAGTCAATCCGGTGTGTTCCCGGTCCGGCAATGGAGGGGTCAAACTCGCCTGACCATTCATCTACAATACCCGTACCTGACCATTGCCCACCATCCGTAACAGGAGTTAATATAATTGGAGCATCGTTTTCACAAAAAGGACCCACAGGAGTAATACTACCATCCGGATCGTCAACAATCAGAACAATTGCAGTGGTAGTTACAGGAGGATATCCCTGATCGTAAGGATTACAATAATTCCAGTTGTTTAAGGTTACTTCAAATTCATCACCAACTGATCGGTTGTCAGGAACAAATATTGGTAAAGCTTCATTCCATGGAGCTGTTGGTGCAAGGATCGGTTCGGACGTAACATCTATTGATCCAACGTAAGGATAGGTTCTGACGACACCATTAACTCTTGCATTATCAATAAAGTTAGGTGCTCCATTATTGGTTCCGTAAATCCACTGTATCCATCTTTTATGGTTGTTTGGCAAGTCATCTTCATCAGGCGGGACACAATTCCATTGGCTATTGTCCATAAAGGTTACGCTGCCACTATTGCCGATACAAATTGGAAAAACGCGAGGATCAATAGCAATTTCGCCTCCATTCCTATCATCTCTATCCCAAACTATTACGGTTTCAGACCTTAACGAATTCTCGCAAACCACACCATTAACCACAATATACAACTCAGGATTATAGTGGCACTGATCACTATCATAGTCATGTGTTATGGTTGGGATTGACCATTTTTTGGCTGCAGCATCTACTAATTGTGCCTCAACATATTCAACATTGCCATCGTTCCAATCAAAAAGAAACTCTACGGTACTGCCACTAATATCTTCAGCAACAGTATAAAATGGTTCCCACTCAACAGTTACTGGCGCACATAAATTATAGGGTGTAAAAGGCCCTCCCCTGGTCAATACGTTAACATTGCACTCTTGCGATGCAACATTAATGAGAAGAGGATACAATAAACCCAGTGTTATTAAAATTGCTTTTATTTTACCGTCCATAAGCATTTTTAATATTCATTATCCTGTATGGTTAACAGGCACTAGTGATAATATCGTTTGTCTGCGTGTCTTATTGTTTATTGATATATGATTTATGTCATGATTAAACAGGATTAAATTAAAAGGTGAGTTTAGTCATTTTTTATATTCGAAAGTGTTTCAAAATTTACGATTCTGAATTCATAAACACTCCCTGGGAAATTAAAATATTGCTATCGACTTTTGTCGGTACTACGCATCGATTTGCCATTTGGTTCCGATAAATAGCAACTTTTTTAAAAAACTAACTAAAAGGAAATCTACAATGATGAATAAAATAATTGCAAGAACACTACCATATTTCCCGAAGAAATTTGTGTGGATTTTTTCGAAGAAATACATTGCAGGTGAGACAATTGACGAAGCAATTATAGCTTCGCAGCAACTGAATAATAATGGTATGCGTGTTACTGTCGATCTGCTTGGTGAGTTTATCACTAATATGGAGCAGGCAAAAAGTAATAAGGATGAATATCTGAATATAATCGAGCGCTTTGAGAAGGATAATATAAATGGTAACTACTCATTAAAACCCACCAGTTTTGGCTTATTAATCGATAAGGATACTTGTTATCAATATATAAGAGAGATAGTAGCGAAAGCAGCTTCGTACAATAACTTTGTGCGAGTTGACATGGAGGACTCAAAATGTGTGGATCTTGAAATTGAATTGTTCCGAAAGCTAAAAGCTGAGTTTCCAAAAAATGTTGGATTGGTTTTCCAGGCCTACCTCAAACGTACTATGTCTGATCTGGAATCTTTAATGGATATTCATACAGAAGAAACTCCTATTAATTACCGCTTGTGTAAAGGTATTTATGTAGAGCCAAAGGAGATTGCCTACAAAGAATATGGCGAGATTAATGATCATTACCTCAAAGATTTGGAATACTTACTAAAGAACAAGGTTTATGTTGGTATTGCCACTCATGACAGAAAGCTTGTTGAAGGGGCCATCAAGATGATTAAGAAGAATGATATCCCCGACAATCAATTTGAATTTCAGATGTTATATGGGGTAACGCCAGAATTACGTAAGGAAATTTTAAGTCAGGGCTATAAAATGCGTGTGTATGTACCTTACGGAAAGGATTGGTTTGGATATAGCACCAGACGCTTAAAGGAAAATCCTAAAATGGCCAACCATATTATCAAATCTATTTTTGTAAAAGGATAAACAACGAACCTTTAATACAAATTCCTTTGGCATCCTTATTCAGTAAGGGTGCCATTTTTTTGTAAGATGATGCTTATTGCCTGAAAATCTTTAGCTGCTTGTAAAAGAACGTTTGAAAAACACCTCGTCCCAGCATAAAACAATTCATTGCCAGCCAAAGTGAATGATTGCCCAATCCTTCTTTTAATGTAAAGAAGAGAGCAAAGAAAATCATTGTTGCCATTAACATAGTGTTCCGCATCAATCGTGAAGCTGTGGCGCCAATATATATACCATCCCATATAAAGGAAGAAAAGCCAGTTAACGGTAAAATCATTAACCATGGCAAGTATTCCAGAGCTACTTCAATTACATCTTCCTGGTTGGTAAATAATAATAAAAGATACCGACCTAAACCCGCGTACACAACAACAAATATTAAAGCGAAAGATAGTCCCCATGCAAATAAATAGCGAGTGGCTCTTTTAACTTCAGGAATGTTTCTTCCACCGGTGAATTTACCCACCAGTGCTTCGGCAGCATAGGCAAAACCATCTAAAAAGTAAGAGAATAAAAACAAAAACTGAAGAAGTGCACTATTAGCTGCCAGTATTAAGTTTCCAGTTCCTGCTGACTTAGAAGTAAAGAATGTAAATACAACAATAATGCAAAGAGTACGAAGAAAGATATCACCACTAACATCTAAAAAACGTAATAGGCCAGTTTTGTCAAGTACTTCCTTTATTTGAAATTCTTTTAGTATATAATGATACCTTTTAAGGAATAGCACTATTGATAACAAAAAGCCAACCACATTCGCCACCACAGATCCCAGTGCCACGCCTTCAACCTTCATTCCCAAAACTTTGACAAAAATGAAGGAGGAAACAATATTGACTGCATTTATTATGATTGAAATAATCATTGGATAAATGGCATTTTGCATACCCAAAAACCAACCATTAATTACCATTAGGGATATTGCCAAAGGAGCAGCCCATATCCGCACATAAAAATAGTCGCTTGCCAAAGCTTTTACTTCAGGAGTTCCTTCAAGAATTTTCAAACTTAAACTGACTATACCTTCTTGTAATAAAAGCAAAAGTATGCCTGCGGTGACTGATAAAAATAAACCACGAAATAGCATCATTGCCATTTCATTGGTATTCTTACTTCCATATGCCTGAGCAGCCATTCCACTAATACTCATCCGAAGAAAAGCAAAACCCCAGTACACAAAGTTGAAAATGACGCCACCTAAAGCCACTGCTCCCATAAAAACAGAAGAATCCTGATAACCCATCAGGTGCATATCCACCATACCCAGTAATGGTATGGTTAGGTTGGTAAGTATATTGGGTATAGCGAGTTTAAGTATACTTTTATTCATATGGTGCGAATGATAGCACGAAGATAACTTTATTTGTCAAATCTCATAATGAAAATTAAGTACCTATTAATTAAGCTTTTCGACGATTAATTTTATTTATTTAGAAATAAAAGATGAAATTATCTTCATTTTATTTGGACTAATTCCAAATAGTTTTTAGTTTTGAATCGTCATTCTAATTTTAAACTTTTGAAAGAATTATAAATATGGCATTTGAATTACCAAAGCTAGAATATGCATACGACGCATTAGAACCACACATCGATGCACGTACAATGGAAATACACCACACCAAACACCACGCAGCCTATACTAATAATCTTAATGCGGCTGTTGAAGGATCTGAATTAGCAGGACAAAGTATTGAAGAAATATTAGCTAATATTTCTAAACAATCAGTTGCCGTTCGTAATAATGGTGGTGGTTTTTACAATCATAACCTTTTTTGGACTGTGATGTCACCAAACGGAGGTGGAGAACCTACTGGTGAATTGGCTGATGCCATTAACAAAGCTTTTGGTTCTTTTGACGCGTTTAAAGAATCTTTTAATAAAGCTGCAGCAACACGTTTTGGATCAGGATGGGCCTGGTTAGTAAAACAAAACGATGGTTCACTTGTTGTTACATCAACAGCTAATCAGGATAATCCTTTAATGGATATTGCTGATGTAAAAGGAACTCCAATTTTAGGATTGGATGTTTGGGAGCATGCTTATTACTTACACTATCAAAATAGACGTCCCGATTATATTGGCGCGTTCTGGAATGTTGTCAATTGGGACGAAGTAACAAGACGTTTTAAAGTTTAGTTTGTTCATTTTGTCTGGGAAAAAAGGGAATTCAAACGTGAGTTCCCTTTTTGTTTTTTTAAAGTTTCTGAAAACATAAAATTGCTAAGTTTGTTTAATCCCCAGACAATAATTTAAAACAGACAAATATGAGCTTTGAATTACCACAATTACCGTATGCATTAGATGCATTAGAGCCTGTTATCTCAAAACGTACAATGGAGTTTCACTATGGAAAACATCATCAGGCTTACGTTAACAATCTTAATAATCTGGTAAAAGGAACTGAATTTGAGAATGCTGATCTTGAAACTATTGTTAAAAAATCAGAAGGAGGTATTTTCAATAATGGTGCACAGGTATGGAATCATACATTCTACTTTATGTCATTCAAACCAAATGGTGGAGGTGAGCCTAAAGGCGCTTTAGCTGAAGCTATCAATGCATCGTTTGGTTCATTTGAGAAGTTTAAAGAAGAATTTTCAGCTGCTGCTGCTACCTTATTTGGTTCTGGTTGGGCCTGGTTGGTTAAGAAAGAAAACGGTTTAGCCATCGTTAAAGAAAGTAACGCGGGCAATCCTCTTCGCAATGGTTTAACCCCAATTCTGACATGCGATGTATGGGAGCATGCCTACTATCTTGATAAACAAAACCTTCGTCCAAAATACATCGAAGAGTTCTTTAGTATCCTTGACTGGGATGTGGTTTCGGCCAGATATTAGTAAGTAAAATATAGAGGATTAGAGCGAGACTTTATACATTTTTTGTATCTTAAGTCTCGCTTTTTTATACCCTATAAACAATAACTAAAAATAGATTTTATGCTTAAAGATTTGATTCTTAAGAACCGGAGTTACAGGCGCTTTCATCAGGATGAAAAAATTGAGGTTGAGACTTTACATGAGTTAGTCGATTTAGCGCGTTTATCTCCTTCTGCACGTAATGCCCAACCCCTGAAATACTTTTTATCCAATACTCCTGAGCTTAATGATAAGATATTTCCACACTTATCATGGGCAGGTTATCTTAAAGATTGGAAAGGTCCTGAAAAAGGTGAGCAGCCCGCAGCTTACGTAATTGTTTTAAATGATACTGATATATCAGCCAATTATTTTTGTGATGATGGTATTGCTTCACAAAGTATTTTGTTGGGTGCAGTAGAAAAAGGATTAGGTGGATGCATTATCGGGTCTCTTAATCGCTTACAATTACAACGTGAGTTGCGATTATCTGATAACTTGAAGATCGTTCACATTATTGCCTTGGGTAAACCTAAAGAAGAAGTGACAATTGAGGAAATGAAAGAAGACGACATCAAGTACTGGCGCGATGTGCAGCAGATTCACCACGTGCCAAAAAGAAATTTAAAAGACATTATTGTATAAACTTTGAATGTTGAACATAGGCCCGGTGTTATCATTAGCACCGGGCTTTTATTTGGCTTGAATCCAACCAAATGCTTCTTTTGTTTGTTAGTAAATGGTAAACGTGATTACTAACCTGAAAGTAAAACACTATGAAAAGTCAGATCATTATCGCCTTATTGTTTGTCTTCATATCTGTGAGTATGTTTTCACAGAACCAAAGAAATGATTCCATACGTATAACCGGCGTTGTATTTGAGATGGACAGCCTGAGCGAATTACCTTACTCGAAATTTAATGTTGAGAAAAAAGATTTCTTGTCTGACGATAAAGGGCGTTTTTCCTTTTGGGCGCGTCAGGGTGAAGTAGTACGTTTTACACACCTGGGATTTAAAGATACTTACATTCAAATAAACGACTCATTACGCCACAGAAACTACATGGTAGGTGTCTTTTTGGCAAGAGACACATTCTTAATTAGTGAGGTTATTGTTATGCCACGATACGAGAACCTATCATTGCAAGCACGAACAATGCCGTTAGTCATAAGGCCGGAAATGGCCTATGCGACCAATAATGTTCGATCATCTACTCGTCAGGCACTCACGCAAACACCTCTAAAAATGGATGCAGAAATGAATCATCGTATGGTGTTACAAGAACATACCTGGAGTACAATCTATAAAACACAAATACCTCCGAGCAGTACATTTGGAGTGACATCGGAAAATATGGCTCAAATGCGTCTTTTCTTACCTAAAGACAAACAAAAGGTAATGGAAATAACTCAACAACCATTGAACCGAAACGAATTGGACTTAATACTCAGGCTCTATGAAGAGCGAGCCCAAAAGAACGCTCCAATTCCATAAGACTGAGAAATTCGAAGGATAAAATCAGATAAATATCAGTTAATATTAAAAAGAAATTAGGCACTTTTGCACTTTGTAAAGGCTTGTTCTATCAAAAACAAAACAATGGAATTTACTTTAAACGGAAAGGAAGGATATTCTAAGGTAGAATCGTACGACGATGAAACAACCAGCAACCTTTCTGATCACTATCATAAAATATTAGGGGAATTGGGCGAAGATCCTTCTCGTGAAGGTTTGGAAAAAACACCTCTGCGAGTGGCAAAGGCCATGCAGTTTCTAACGCAGGGCTACCATATGGATCCTGAGGAGATTATCAAATCGGCAATGTTTCAGGAGGATTATCAGCAAATGGTTGTTGTGAAAGATATTGAGCTTTATTCAATGTGTGAGCATCATATGTTACCTTTCTTTGGTAAAGCACATGTAGCTTATATACCCCGACATCACATTACAGGATTAAGCAAGCTGGCCCGCGTTGTAGAAGCATTTGCCCGCCGTTTACAAGTTCAGGAGCGCTTAACAACACAAATTAAAGAGTGTATCCAGAATACGCTTAACCCATTGGGAGTTGCTGTGGTTATTGAGGCTCAGCACATGTGTATGCAGATGCGCGGTGTGCAAAAACAACATTCGGTAACGACAACATCTGATTTTACAGGAGCATTCCAAAAGAATCAGGCGACACGTGAAGAATTCATGAATATAATCAGCGCAAGGCTGCATTAAAAAATAAATCTATAGAAATAAGAAACCCGTCCTGCTAGTTCAAGACGGGTTTTTGTTTTGATTCAAGTTGGTTTAGAAAAATAAAACGGCACCAACCTGAAGGTATTCTGATTTGAGGTTATTATCCGTTTGTTCCACTAGCCCCCAATTATATTTAGCTTCAACACCTAACATCAGGAATTTGAATCCAATACCCAAATGAGCACCTGCATCGATGGTTGAAAAGTCACCTACGTCGGCACCCGCTTCAGCGAAATCAGATGAACCCCCTAACTTAATTGCTCCATTTAACCCACCAAGTGCATAAACCGGTCCCAATTTAAGTCGCAAAGAAAGTGGAATACTTAAGTAATGCAACTTAAGTTCGGCATCGCTGTTTTTACCACCTACCTGGAAATATTCAATTCCTGAATTCCACTTTAATAAAGGAACAATGTTATTGCTTTTAAAAAATCCGATATAAAAGTTATTGTAAGGATCATCAAAAGCTTTATCACCATCAATACGAAAGAAACTGTTTTGATACCCGGCTCTTATACCTCTCCCATCGGGTCCCTCATCGGCCTTCAGTTGGGGCGAAACATGTAGCATAGCAACTGCCACAAAAATAAAAAGTGCTTTTTTCATAGTTACTGTATTAAGTTGATTATTAGTATAGGCTAAAATAACTAAACGCATTTGAAAAGTAAAGCAGGTCTCTATATCAACGAAAATTCTATTCAATAAACAATCTTAGTAACTTAGTGTTATTATTTTTATCTAAAACTTAGATTATGAGGTATATATTAATAGCTTTTGTCTTAATAGTTTACGCATGTCAGAGTCCTGAGTCAAATGAGCATATTGATCGTGACTCTTTTTCTTTTACTATTGAAACCACGTTACCGGGTAAATCTGTCAATGTGTACGATCACTTAACGGGAGATATCAGTTCGTGGTGGGATCATACCTTTTCGGGTAATCCACATCAATTATATATTGAAGCAAAACCGGGTGGTGGCTTTTTCGAAATATTTGATGAATCGGGCGATGGAGTACGCCATGCTGTAATAACCGGTGCCCAAAGGGGAAAACTCTTGCGAATGGAAGGCCCATTAGGATTAGCTGGTCATGCACTTACTTTGGTGACCACTTATAACCTTACGGAAGCTAATGATTCAACGACATTGAAGGTAGCAGTACATGGTGCAGGGGAGTTTAAGGAAGATTGGCCAAATGTGATCGAAAATGTATGGAATCATTTTATTATTGAGCAGTTTAAACCCTATTGGGAAGAGAAGTATGATTCTGCGTCTTCAGACTAAAATCTGAATTATCGAATCTAAATCAAAAAACGCCCGAATAGCCTAATTACTTTTCGGGCATTTTATCCACAGACTCAATTCCTTTTTAACCTAAAGCAGTTCCTCCAGCATTTTCTTCAATTTAGGATCGGAAGGCCGGCGGGCAAAGGCATCGTAAATTTTCCCTTCCTTATCGATAACAATATAACGGGGTACACCACGCAGCATATAGTCTTTTGCTACTGATGCTTTAAAGCCATTTGGTTCATTCAACTGGAGACCGGTCAACCGATGCTCGGTAATATAATCCTTCCATTTCTCAATATCCTGTTTACGATCAAGCGACAGTGTGATACATTGCGAGTTGTCGCTATGCAACTCGTTCTCCAGCTTTTTGAGGTAAGGCATTTCTGTTTTGCATGGTGCACAGCCCAAAAACCACATATCCAACAATACAACCTTTCCTCTAAAATTACTTAATCGGTACATATCGCCATAAGGATCAACAGCTTCGAAATCAGGTGCCATTTGCCCTTTAGCAAGGCTGGCATACTTTTCCTTTAAGGGGTTAAACTGGTCCATAATATGGTGATACCTTCTCGTTGCATCTTCAGATTTTATTACCTGAAAAGCATTGCTGGCTATCTGATCAATATTATCCCGGTAATCGTGCTGAAGCAAAAAATCCAATCCGGCCAGGACATACTCTTCTTTTAATTTTTGATTATTTATTCGATTGGTATGGACCAGTAAGAAATTATCAACATTCGCATCAATCAATCCCTCTTTCTCCATTTGAAGGAAAATATCAAACATCGGTTTGTACCATCCTGGAATATCAACTACAGCCTCTGAATCAAATGACATCTCTTCCAAAAAACTGTAATAATTATCACATAAATCAAACTGCTCCGATCCAAACATGGCCATCATGGCTGGTGAATTAACCAAAGAATAATAATGGGTCAGTTTTAACCGTTGTTCCTCTCTTGATTTAAATAGTTTGGACACATCAGCCTTATCAAGCAAGCAAAGCCGTTCCTGTAATCTTTCTTTTTTAATATCTAATGATTCTCTCGAATAAGGCACCACATTTCTTGCTGATTTCTGTATTGATTGATTCAGATATTCAACCTCATTTGCTAAATCACCTTCAAATGTTAGCTGGTCATCCTGATAACGAACTTTTAATTGCTTCCCTTCTTCAATGTAAATTGCTGTATAAGTCTTTTGGTCAGTACTGATATACATGTACCTGGACGCATGTTTCTGAAAATCCATTGTAACATTCTCAGATGTACATACTTCATTTTGAGGTTTCATACGACCAATCGTATTAGTAAAAAGCAGTAACTTTTCCTTGGCCGGTTGTTCAAAAATAAATTGGATGGATGCGCTGTTCGTACCATGTATGTAATATGGCATTGCCAACGTGATAATTATAAGAAATAATAGAGTTCTGATCATTATATCGGTTTATTATGAGTGAAACTGCTCGGTGTTAAGCAATATTTAGAAATACAGTTATGGCGCTATTCAATCAAGGCTTTCAATCGACTCACTGGAATGATCTCCTTAATCGTACTTTGATAAATCGTTCCTTCCTGGTCGTAGTAGATATTTTGTGTACCGGCAACTATACCTACTACATTACCACAATTATCCATAACAGGAGCCCCACTTGAGCCTTTAGCAAACTCTGCAGAAATTGACTGACGAATTTTAGCTGTCCCCGGCTTCATATATTTCCGATCGATATAACCTTGTGTATAAGTATAAAACCGATGGTCAGGATGACTAATTAAATGAACTGACTCTCCTGTTCCCTGTTCATGACCAATACTTAACGCCGCCATCTGTGTACCTTTGGTATCAATTTTAAAAATGGCCAAATCATCGTGTTTACTGGCAGCTAAGACCTCAAGCACCGGGTATATATTCTTATCACTGTCCATTACAAAAAAAGTAATGTAATCATTGGGTTTTGATGGATCGTAAGATTTAAATACATGGTAGTTGGTCGCACAAATACCATCTTCAGATATAATGAATGCAGATGCTGCACTAATATGATCTTCGGGACAATGACCACATTTATACATCTTGCCCATCATCAGTACACCTTTTCTAAATTGCTTGTAAAATTCTATGCCTTTATAGGGAGTATCTGTGACTGGTAGAATTTGAGCCTCACACTTTTTGCCTGTTAATTGCGTTTTATAGGTGTCAGCGTCAATACCACCATGCTTTTTATAATAAGCAGAGGCTTTTTGCTCAAATTCTTTTAATAGCTCAGCATCATTGATTGGCTCTTCAACTTCTGTATTCATTTTAATAACAGAATTCAAAGCTGGCTTCTGCCCGTTTTTTTGACAACTTATAAATACAGACAATAGTCCAATGGCAATTATTTTAGTTAATCGTTTATTGTATTTCATTTGCGCTCTTATTGGGGGCTTTTAATTGTGCTCGAAAATTCTTTATGAATAGCTACTGATTGTCGATGGAGCAAGCATATTACTCCATTTTATACCGAAGCAATATGCTTGTTGCATAGTTAATCTGAGCCTACAACATCTTTTTCAACCAGGCTTCAGTTTCTTTATCCGATGGTCGGGGCGCATCAATAGTAACGATCTTACCTTCTTTATCAAACAGCATAAAACGCGGAATAGCATTGATACCATAAGCTTTAGCAACATCTGAATCAAAAGCTTTATCTGCCATTAGTTGCACACCCTCCAAATGCTCTGTTTTTACAAAATCAATCCATTTCTGCTGATCCTTCATTTTATCAACTGAGATACTTAAGAAGGTAACTGGTTGACCGTGAAATTTCTTTTCCAACTCTTTTAGTGCAGGAATTTGTGCCTTACAAGGTCCGCACCAGGTGGCCCAAACATCAACATATACCAGATTACCCTTATAGTCTGACAGTTTGTGTTCATTACCATTTATATCTTTGCCGGCAAAGTCAAAAGCCTCGGCTCCCTTTTCAAATTTACGGATGGTCATTTCAAACTCATTCACCTTATTTTTAAGATAATCGTTGGATAAATATGGCACAATCATTTCCTTATAAGCCAGGTAAGAATCGTCGTAAGATTTAAACTTATCGATGTTATTCAGTCCATAATAGCCTTTTAAAGTTGGTTCAGGTATTAGTTCAATAGCAGCCCTATCCCACTCCGAACGTTTTGGTTTATCAGGAGATGAAAGCAGAGCAAACATTGTATACAGGCGTGTATAACTATACCCCATCGGTAACTCCAACAAGCGCACTGAAGCGGGTGCACCTTCGCTTTGAATATAGTCGTAATATTCAGGGTAGTCTTTACGCTCAGGATGTTTGCCACGAGGTGTATAAATAAAGTTTAATGCTGCCAGGTTTAAATCTGTCTCTACCAGCAAGTTTATTAACTCATCAAAGTTTTTATCATCTGTGTTAATTTTCGACTTAAAGGTTTGAGTTTTCTCAACAAAATCAGGTAGTAATGGAAAGAAATTGGTATAGTCCAAAATATTATAACTAAAGCCATGTGAATAGGTGAACACTGTATCTATTTGCATGTTCCATTCCGATAACAGATCATTCTTAGCACTATTACTTGTTAATAACTCGTAGGTCCCATCACTGATTTTAATATCCAATTCGGCCCCATTTTCAAGGTACATGCGCTTTAAGTTATGGTCTTTCTTTACAACACGCAGGGCCTTATCCCAAACTACGTTGATAACATACAAACCAGGTTCATCAACAGAATAAACAAATCCAAAACGCCCGTCGTTACCTAATTGTGTAACGGCAACTTTATTGGTTTCCCCATGCTCCACCTTACACAAATGGATTTCTTTTCCTTGATTATCGCCAATATATTGACCTTTTATAATTGCAAATTGTGTATTGGTTTTCGTGGCACACGATGTTAAAATTAAGGCTAACAAAGCCACAGCTGTTATGAGTTTCATACAGTTAGTTTTAAGAAATTTAGTAATTAGAATTGTTCCAGTAATTGACACTCATGAAAGGACGTCAGGTATAATTGACATAAAATAAATACTCAATAGAGTCATTAACCTGTGTTCAATTTATTCGTTACGATTAAGGTCGTTAATCAGAAGTTATGATTTAATAATGTTTCAAGATTATTATCTGAAGGACGCGGAGCATCTGTCGTAATAATATTGCCATCGGTATCAAATAACATAAAACGAGGAATCCCCGTTATTTTATAAGCTCTAGCTACTTTTGAGTTAAAAGCATCATCAGCAATTAACTGCACCCCTTTTAATTCCTTGTCCTCAACAAATGCTTGCCACTTTGAGCGATCTTTAGATTTATCTACAGATATACTTAAGAATATGATTGGCTTGTCATGGTACTTCTCCTCCAAGGCTTTTAGTGCAGGAATTTCAGCTTTACAGGGGCCACACCAAGTCGCCCAAACATCAACATAAACCAATTTTCCTTTATAATCGGATAACTTGTGTACTTTACCATTAACATCTATTCCTGTAAAGTCAATTGCTGGTGTTCCTTTTTCAAATTCCCGAATTGTTTTTTCAAAAGCAGCTACTTTCTCCTTTAAATAGTTATTGAGAAGATAAGGCGCTATCTCTTTTTTATACACCATATAACTATCATCATAAGATCGATACCTGTGTAGACCTTCTATCAGGTAATATCCTTTTAATAAATCACTTTCGATCTTAGATAATGCTAATTCCTTAAGTTCATCAGCATCAGCTTTTCGATCGCCAATTTCTGTTAATGCAGCATGTAAAGTATATAATCTTATATATTCAGAGCCCATTGGCAATTCTAATAAACGTTCACTTTTAGGTGCCTGCTCGTTAACAATGTATTGATAATAATCTGGATACAAATCACGAGTTGGATGTATACTGTGCATCGAATAAATAAAGTACAAAGCAGACACGTTCAAATCCGTATCAACCAATAAATTCATCAACTCGTTAAAGTCTGCATCATTTGTCCGTATTTCTTTCTTAAATTTATTTACAGTTTCGACAAACTCTGGTAACAAAGGAAAATAGGTTTTGTAGTCTATATGGGTATTGTAACCAGCAGAATAAATAGTATCAACAACATTATTCCATTTACTTAGTACGTTATTTCTCTCATCAACAGGTTTTAAAAGTTCGTACGCATCATCTTCTAATTTAATGCTTATTTCATCACCTTTTTCAAGGTAGAAACGTTTTAAGCCACGCTCACCACGAACTTCATTTTTATGTTTATCACTTAACACCTTAACAACAAATAGTTCTGGTCTTTCAATAGCCACTTTAAACTCAAATTGTCCTTTATCGTCAAGCCTAACAACTTCTACTTGTTGTGGCTTGCCATGTTCGACACGACACAATTGAATTATTTTGCCTTTTATATCACCTTCATAAATTCCACCTATTTGGGTATTTATATCCTTTGCCCCAACAGAAACTAAAATAAAGGCAGTGCAAATTACTACTAATATGGTTTTCATACTATTACGCAGTTTATTAATAAAAATCGTTGATTAGAAAATAAAGAATCAGAAAAGCTCTCCTGATTCTTTATTTAAATTTGTATTTAGTAATTCTCAAAGAAGTCAACCACCTTTCCAAACTTATTATCATAAGCTTCGTGCACATCCAGCACTTCTCCATCCAGGTCAATATTCATGATGTAAACACTACCTGAATCAGCATCATCTGAACCATCACCAAAGCCTACAAATAACTTTTTGTCGTCAGCAGAAACCTCTATGTGATTAATAATTGCCTCGCCATCTAATTCATAGGTGTAAAGCACCTTATTGGCAACAACATCATAGGTATAGATCTTATTGGCATATGCATACAATAATACCTGCTTGCTATTAAGGAAATCAAAAATGGTGGCATTCTCCAAATCTGCACCATCCATCTCTTTCTTGAAAGCAGCTTCCTTGTTCAGTAAGCCTAATAAGTACTTCTGATTGCTTGACTCATCTTCAAATACGCCCATGGCATAATCAGTTACCCGCTTTCCATAAACAGCACTCAGACCTGTGTTAGTACGGTCAAAAGGCAGTTCTTCATCGTCAACTGGCGGATACTGCGTTACTCTGGAACCCCAACTATCTATTTCACAAAAACCAGTTGTAGTAGGGTTAAATAATACAAACCCACCATAAGGAATAACAGAATTAAAAGCCGGACTAACATTCTCAAAAGAATAAATAAACGAGCATTCATCACCAAACAAACCAGGTTGAAAGGTGGTAAAGAGTTTGTTATCGTCAGCAAAAACACCTGTTGCAAATGATTCCGGATGTCCTAAAACACCTTTTATATTTGCAGGTGCTTCAATTTGTTGAAATGCATCAGTCACATCAATGGTCTTCTCCAGCTTTGCTCCTGTTGCATAACTACCAAGGGTTTCATCATTACAATATAAGGCTATACGAAACGGCTTGCCTCTGCGCATAAACTCATTAATACCAATGATATTAACGGGATTAGCCCCAGCTACCTGGTTATCATTTTGAAGTTTAAAGGCCTCTAAATCACTCAAGCCTTCTTCTGTACCTCTCAAAATAGATATTTGCGCATTACCATCCCTGCTGCTCAATACCTGTAAGCCATCTGGAAATCCTTTAACATTCAAAACTGAACGGTAATCATAATAGATACCCGTTGAAGTGTCAGTAGCTCTAAATACCAACTCGTAATCTTTTGGATCCAGTTTTAAAGAATCCAGATCCAGATCTTTTGAAAAGCTAAGTGTATCAGCACTGTAAAGCTGCGAACCTTTGTTGTAGGCGTACCATAAATAGGCCAGTACGCTTTCATCCTCAACCAGTGTCTGCTCCACTGTTGGTGATATTGTAAAAGGAGCTTCACTTAATACGGTATACTCATCATTAATTCCACTTATTTGAACCTCATTTAAAGGCGTATAGTCATAGGTTCCTTTATCTTCTGTACAAGCATAAGCCACCAGAAGTAATACTGCTATATATTGAAATAGTTTTTTCATCTTGCTTAATTTTACCATGGTTCAACACGATCTCCATTTTCATCGTAAACTTCATTGGCTTCAAGGTACTCGTTCATCGGTGCTCGCCAGGTTCTGACTTCATAATAGCCCCCAACAGCATAGTATTCGCTAACCGTATTAGGTACTGTTTTACCACCATTGGTCATGAGTACAACGCGGTGTTTAGCTTTAGAATAAGGTCCTAGATGCGTATATAAGTACCTATCCCATATTTCAGGCTTTGTTACATCGTTATAAATTTGGATGCGCACATGCGTTCTACCTTCGAGTCCCAGAATAAAATCATCATTTTCAGCCAGATCGAGATACAAGGTAAGCGGATCAGCACCTAATGTTTCATGATTGTATAATATAACCGGGAAAGAGGTAGACACTGTATCAGCCTCCAAGGGGTATTGAGCATCAAGTGTCTCGTAATGAACAGATTCTTCAACTGTTGATCCGCCCTGATTAACTGCCAGATCAAAATACCGTTCTTGTGCTGACATCTGCCCCAGAATATTAACCTGCAACCAAACTGTATCCTTTTCTAAATAATCCGGATGTCCAACCGGTATACCACCAAATGAATACACCAAACTATCTCCCTCATAATTTAACCAATCATCCCAGGTCGTGTATGAACGACTAAAATCCGTTTCCCGCAGCTGAAAATAAACAGCATCCGGCTCATTAAAGTTCGTTAATTCTGATTCCTCACAACCAGTGAAAATCAGTATTCCTATTAAAAGATATATGTAATTTCTCATATCAGATCTAATTAATTAATCCACGTTCTATTTCAGTATCCGGAATCGGAAGAACAAACTGTTCCTGATCCTCCATATCGACATTCACCAATTGATTTAGGCGTTTGAAGTAATAAAACATCTGACCTTCACCCAGTAGCTCTTTACGATATTCGGCTTCAATCTCAGCCTGAAGGGTAGCTCCTGGTGCCATCGTCTTCAAACCTCTCATGCGTCTTAAGCTCATTAAATGCTCCCAACTATTCATACATTCAGCGATGATCAGATACATTTCAGAAACCTTTAAAAGTGGCACTCTTTTAACATTGTAGATGCCAAAATCGTATTTCGCCAGATAGTAGCTTAAGCCATCCGTATTGATCGTAAAAAGCTTGTTTAAGCGTACATCGGCAACACCTCCATACTTCTCTGTTTCGTAATATTCGTTTCTACGAGATTCATCTATTTCCAACTCATTATAACTACTTGAAGTTTCAGCGAATTTGAAGTATGTCTCATTAACCGATTCAGTCATATCCCGTTTATAAAGTGAAAACAAATATTCCTGTGCCAAATAAGTCATGGCAATCTGACTATTGGACTGTTCCGAGATTGTTTGTGAATCGTTAAGAGCAAATTTCTCGCAGTTAATAACATCATTGGCATATTTATAGGCTTCTGTTTTATCTTCCTCACCTCCACGATAAAGATAAACCCTTGCTAATGTACCAAGCACGGCATAATAATTCATTCGCTCCTTACGAAACATTAAAAAGCTGGATTCACTAATACTTTCATCAATAGAAGTATATCCGGTCCTCGATTCCTCATACGTTTCAAAAGCGGGACCAATCGGATCGTAATCTTTTAAGTAAGTTTCTGCATTCAATAAGTCTTCAATGACCCGATCCAACACTTCACCAACATTTAACTGTGGAAACGGAGAAGTTGAAACAGCATCCACATACGGAATGGCTAGTGCTTCAAGGCCATTGATTGGGGCAGCTGCAAAATTACGCAGTAAGTCAAAGTGAATATAGGCACGTAATGCTAATGCTTCACCTTTAATTATTTCATAGATACCCTCATTAAAAATAGCCTGTTGCTCATCAATATGCTCCAGCAGGTTATTAATATTGGCAATGGTTGAATAATTAACCGACCATAAACTATTGATTCTTGATACGTTGGTTGAGCTTTCATAATTATACCAGGAAGCCTCGTAATAGTTATGATTATTTTCTCTGACGCTTGTATAAGCTCCACTCAGGACTTCAATAAATGCCAATGTTCCTTCAGCTCCATAAGTACTATTGCCTCCCATTTGGGTATAAATCCCTATTAAAGCGCGTTTAAAACCACCTTCACTATCGAATAAATCATCTGTCTTAACCTGCGTCTTTGGTTGAACATCAAACCAGTCTTCACAAGATGTAAGACCAGCAGTGAAGACCAAAACGATTATATAAATTATATATTTCTTCATTTTTTCTTTCTTTTAGAATCGTGCCTGTATACCAAGTGAAAAACTTCGGGCAAATGGATAATTAATACCTCGCTCTGCTTTAACCGTAGAAGCCCTGAAAATATCATTCATATAAAACAACATTTTTAAGCGTTTCATACCAACCTTTTCTGCCACCGTCTTATTGAATTCATAAGATGCATTGATCGTTGCAAACTCCAGGAAACTATAATCCTGAATAAAACGTGAGGTTGGTTTCGTATAACTATCATCCTTTATATCCTTATAAAAGGTCATATCGCCTGGCTTCTCCCATCGGGCTTCCAATACCCTTCGGTCTGTATTATATGCCGGATCAGCATTTTCTACCCGATCAACAAGGGTCTGGTTGTAGTGCTGACCACCCACACGGTATCTGAAAACGACGTTTACTAAAAGACCTTTATAACTGACATTCGTACCAAAATTACCGAACAGATCAGGGCTGCTGTCTCCGCAAACCATCATATTATCGGCATCCCAAACAAGGGTTGTCCCACCATCTTTGGTAACAAAGATTTCTTTGCCTGTTGCCGGATCGATACCCAGGGATTTATTCGCCCAGATGGCATTCATTGATTGTCCTTCAACATAACGAACCCTGGGTCGTGTACCTGCTTCACTTTCTTCATCCTGTCGGGCATTAAACTCTTCAAGCGAATCGGACAGTTTTAACAAGGTATTCTCGTTATGAACAGCATTTCCGTACACCGACAAGTTTAAACCACCTTTATTGCGAATAATATCATAGCGTAATGCCAGTTCATAACCTTCATTACGAGCCTCTCCCAGGTTTTCTTTGTATTGTGAAAAACCAAGTGAAGGCGCCAAGTCAATATCTACCAATAGGTTTTTTGAAATATCATTATAGTAGTTAAGTGTTCCAGACAAACGGCTATTGAACATGACCAGGTCAAGCCCTAGGTTGCGTTTAAGTGTTTGCTGCCACGACAGATTTTCGTTACCCATAGCCATTAATGTGGCTCCTGCTTCAAATCGATGAATCAAATCGGTACGATAATTATACATCATCATTGCCTGGTAAGGATTAAAATCAACACTACCTGTTGAACCATAAGATCCTCTTAGTTTAAGTTCATTGATTAATTCCGAATCTTTAAACAGATTCTCATTATGCAAATTCCAACCAGTACCTACCGCCCAGAAAGGTGCCCAGCGCTTTTCCGCACCAAAGGCTGATGAGCCGTCCATACGATATGACAGATCCATTAGGAAACGGTTATCATAGCTATAGTTAATGTTTCCTGATATTCCGACTAACCTTGACGTAAACTCGCTACCACCTGGCGATCCATCTTCTTGGTACTGAATAGCAAAGTCAATATTATCCATGTCCTCATTCGGAAAACCCTGTGCCAAAACTGTCATGTTTTCAACATGCTCTTCACTGGCATTAAATATTCCGTTGGCATTGATAACATGTTTATTAATCTGTTTGAAATAGTTTAGAACAATATTGAACTCCCACCGGGTTACTTCACCTCTTTCTGTATAGTATTCTCCTTTTTTATTAACATCTGATTGGTTGGCATAATTGGTATGTATACCCGGCTTAAAATTATCCACCGAATTGATTCTCTTATTGATTGACAACGCCCCCTTTAACCTGAAGTCATTTGTCATTCGCCAATCAATGTCAAAATTATTGATCAGGTCATCATATTTATTTTCATCAATCGTATTAAGCGTGCTATTAAATAAAGGATTATACACATTGCTATACCCAATTCTTTCAAGTACATACTCATACTCGCCAATATCGTTTTTGTACCTGTAGTATGGATTTAATCGGGCATAAGTACTAAAGCTTCCATAGGGTGAATTAACAGCTTTTACATTGTCATAGGTTAGCTTATTTCTTAAAATCAAATTTTTATAAGTATACTGAAGCTTTAAACCAATCCCCATTCGGTCACGACCAGATTCTTTCATAATACCATTCTGGTCATTATAATTGAGGTCGATACCATAGCGGATTTCATCGTTACCACCTTCAAGCAATAAGGAATGTTTATGGCTTACAGAAGTCGTTTCAACAGGTTTATTCAACCAGTAAGTATTATACCCCTGTGTTACCAATTTTAGTTTTTCATTATAACGCTCCTGGGCATCTTCAAAATGCGTAACCATACCAGCAGCTTCATATAAGCCAGCTGCCACTTCCAGGTCTAATTTCTCTGTTGCATTAAGCAGGTCGTAATCGGATAAATCAGCGCCTGAGAAGGTAAAATCACCTTTGTAACTAACTGCCATCTTGCCTCCCTCTGGAGCCAGTGTTTCGATAACCACCACGCCATTAGCTGCACGAGAACCATAAATAGCAGTTGCTGCAGCATCCTTAAGAATTGTTACTGAACGAACTCTGTATGGATCAAGGTCATAAATCTTCTCAACAGTCACTTCAAAACCATCAAGGATGAAAGTCGGCATATTGGGTTTACCTTCATACTCATCGCGCATATCCACACTAGCAGAACCTCTAATTTGGAAATCAGGCATCGCATTTGGGTTAGAACCTTCCAGGGTGTTTTCCAACTGCATAAAAGAAGGATCAACCAATTGAATTGATTGAAGAATATTCTGGTTACTGGCCTGAATTAACTTATCGGCTGAAATGGTAACCGCGGAACCTGTAAAACTCTCCTTTGTCTGGTTAAAATAACCTGTTACAACCACATCACCAATCTCGCTCACTTCGGTCTGAAGCTGCACATTAAGTTCTGCTTGTCCTTCAAGTGCGATGGTTTGTTTTTCAAAACCAATAAAGGTAAAAGACAAATTGACATTTGCTTCAGGTACATGTAACTCATAATAACCATCTGCATCGGTGATGGTACCATTGTTGTATTCCACTATAACAATGTTAACACCGGGTATAGGCAGGCCTTTATCATCTGTTACTCTACCTTTTACAATCATATCGTCCTGCTGAAGGTATTTATTATCGGGCTTAATAATGATCACTTCATCTATCACTTGCCAAGTTAATCCTGAGTTTCTTAGACAGAGACTTAGAACAGATTCTATGGACTCATTATCAACCGTCAACGATACATCCTCAACCTGTGATATATCCTCTTCATTAAAGATAAATGTAAACTCACTCTGTGACTTGATGGCCTTAAAAACTTCTTTCACAGAAGCATTCCAAAGGTCAAGCTTCACTTTTGTTTCCTGGCTATATGAATTAGCCGAAATCTGCCAGAGAACAACGAACATCATGATAAGGGTTAGTTTCATAATCCTTAAAATTTTGGGTGTACCTCTCCCGTCCGGGTACAATAATTCCCGATTTTTTTTCATAGATTTGTAATTGAATGATTAAACATTTAGCCTAATTCTTAAGCTTTTAGGCTCAAACAGGAGGTGTTGCACCACTTCCTGTTTTTTTATTTATGTTTTGATACTAAAATATTGGATCCGTTGATCTCAAAGTAGACTTTTTCAGTTATTTGGAGCATCGATAGAATTTCATTTAGGTCACTATAACGCCTTACATCCACACTAAAGTGTAAGTCTTTAATAACTTCTTCCTGATAGTCAACCTCAACACCATACCAGCGACATAAAGACTGCATAATATTTTCCAGAGTTTCACCTTCATATACAAAATAACCTTCTTTCCAGGCAATATGAGGATACACATCAACTGTATTAACATTGATCTGATTAGTAGAATTGTCAGCCTGTAATAACTGACCCGGTTCAATTATTCGTTCCTTGCCATTATTTGACCTCCACAAAATACTTCCTTCAACTAAAACTGTTTGTTGAATATTTTCATCAGGGTATGCTTTAATATTGAACTGTGTTCCCAAAACCTCAATGGCATTGGAAGTGGGTAAAGTAACTAAGAATGGACGCAGCTTATCTTTTTCTACATCAAGAAATACTTCACCTTCGGCATATATTTCTCTTTTATCACCATTAAAGGGATGCATAAAATTCACCTTACTACCTGCATTCATCCATACCTTTGTTCCATCAGATAACACAAACTGAAACTCTGAACGCAAAGGCACCTCTACTGTCATTTGAACAGGGTCAACATTATCACCATACGATAATTGACCGGCCTCTACTTTGGCAATTAGTCCTTTGTTATTCTTAACTTCTGTTGTAACTGAATCTGTCAATTCAATGACATCTTGATCATCGACATGTAATATAGCACCTGATACACCTGGTGTAATAGAATGAGAAAGCTTAGGATTCGTCACAGAAACATCTGTTAATATATATACTGCCAGTCCAATTGATATAAATAATATTGCAACAGCTGCTACTTTCAGTAATGGCAGAAGTAAATTTCTTTTCTTTACTTCCAACTTACTGTTGCCTTCAAACCGATTCCATGCTCTCGAAACATCATATCGATTGTACTCAATTAAGTCGCGAATAAGGCTACTTTCATCTTTTAACCCCTTAAGAAATTCCTGTTTTTTGGAATCATCCTGAACCCATTTCTTTAAAACCGACTCCTCATCATCAGAAGCTTGGCTTCTTAGATGTTTCGTAATTATTTGTGATAGTTTAAACAGATTCATTCGGTGCATTTTTTAGTATGACAACCGTAAAATCAAATTAGGTGAAACGATAATGAAAAAAATTGTTCTTTTTTCTACAATTTTAAAATCAACAATAATCCGAACAAGTGTTTCAACTCATTCTTTAAGATTGAACGTGCCCGTTTTTTATGAGTTTTAACCGAGTTGACCGATATATTTAATCGCTCAGCTATTTCATGTTCTCTTAATTGTGTCAGATAGCTTAATTTGAAAACTTCACGTGCCCGTTCTGGTAAGTTCTCAATATTAGCCATTATTTCACGGTATACTTCAGATTTAATCAATCGCAACGATTCATCATCTTCCCAAGTTTCATAATTTATCTCGTGCTGCTGATACTTTTGAAGGTGATCATTGGTTCTTAGAACGTTTAAACTTTTGTTTCGAACCATTGCATATAAATAGCCCTGAAGTTTAGATTCATGCTCAAGTTTTGGTGGCTTCTCCCAAATTTGCGAGAAAACATCCTGTACTATATCCTCAACATGATTATCATCTTTCAAATACTCCCGGGCAAAAAAGCACAAGCTCCTATAATAATGATGGTACATCATTTTAAAGGAATCAAGATCATGTCTTAATAGAAAGTTTTTTACTGCTTTTATAATTTCCTCACTTTCCAACTCAGAATATGGTATTTTATCCCAAATTATTATTGAGATCAGGTTATGATGCGCCTAAAATAGAAACAATTTTAGGTGAAACAAAATCCTGAATTTCTGATGAGTGAGAATTTACCAACAAAAAAGGGAACCTAAAGGCTCCCTTCTCATATATCTGTTTGTTATGATTCTTACATCATACCAGGCATGCCGCCGCCCATTCCTGGAGCGCCACCCATTGGAGGCATTGCTGGAGCCTCTTCTTTTTCTTCTACCAAAACACACTCAGTAGTTAAGAACATACCAGCAATTGAAGCAGCATTTTCAAGAGCAATACGAGTTACTTTAGCTGGATCGATTACTCCGCTTTCCAATAAGTTTTCGTAACGGTCGAAACGAGCATTGTATCCAAAGTCAGCTTCTCCTTCAGTTACTTTCTGAACTACAACTGCACCTTCTTTACCTGCATTAAGTACAATCTGACGCAATGGCTCTTCAATAGCGCGCTTGATGATTTCAACACCAGTTTGCTCATCCTCTGTCTCACCATTTACATTTGCAAGAGCATCAATAGAACGGATATAAGCTACACCACCACCAGGAACGATACCTTCTTCTACTGCAGCACGTGTTGCACTTAATGCATCATCAACACGGTCTTTCTTCTCTTTCATTTCAACTTCTGAGGCAGCACCTACATAAAGTACGGCCACACCACCTGCAATCTTAGCTAAACGCTCTTGTAATTTCTCACGATCGTAATCAGAAGTTGTATTAGCAATCTGTGATTTAATCTGGTTAGCTCGAGCTTCGATAGCTTCTTTCTCACCAGAACCATTTACAACAGTTGTATTTTCTTTGTCGATGGTTACTTTCTCAGCCTGACCAAGCATTTCGATAGTTGCGCTTTCCAGCTTTAAACCTGTTTCTTCTGAAATTACAGTTCCACCAGTTAATACAGCAATATCCTGCAACATTTCTTTACGACGATCACCAAAACCAGGTGCTTTAACAGCAGCTACTTTTAAACGACCTTGTAAACGGTTAACAACTAATGTTGCCAATGCTTCACCATCTACATCTTCGGCAATAATCATCAATGGACGACCACTCTGAGCTGTTTGCTCAAGTACAGGAAGAAGATCTTTCATTGTTGAAATCTTCTTATCGTGAATTAAAATGAAAGGATTTTCAAGATCAGCTTCCATCTTTTCTGTGTTGGTCACAAAATAAGGTGAAATATAACCACGATCGAACTGCATACCTTCAACAACCTCTACAGTTGTTTCAGTTCCTTTTGCTTCTTCTACAGTAATAACACCTTCTTTGCTTACGCGTTCCATTGCTTCAGCAATCAGCTTACCAATCTCGCTATCATTGTTAGCTGAGATAGTTGCTACCTGCTCAATTTTTTCACTGTGCTCACCAACAACCTGAGCCTGAGATTCGATATTAGCAACAATTGCAGCAACAGCCTTGTCGATACCCTTTTTTAATTCCATTGGGTTAGCACCAGCAGTTACGTTTTTCAAACCAACATTGATAATTGACTGAGCCAATACGGTTGCAGTAGTTGTTCCGTCACCAGCATCATCACCAGTTTTAGAAGCTACTTCCTTCACCATTTGGGCACCCATGTTTGCATATGGATCAGATAACTCAACTTCTTTAGCAACTGAAACACCGTCTTTTGTAATTGATGGTGCACCAAATTTACGATCAATCACCACGTTACGACCTTTTGGTCCTAATGTTACTTTTACAGCATCAGCCAACGCGTCAACACCTTCTTTTAATAAGTCACGCGCTTCAATATTGAATTTTATTTCTTTAGCCATTTTATGTCTATTTTATTATTCAGGATTAATAATTAAAGGATATAAAGAACGTCAGACTGTGAAATCAACAAATAGTCCTCGCCTTCAATTGATAATTCAGTACCTCCGTACTTTCCGTATAATACTACATCACCAACTTTAACTTCCATTGCTTCGTCTTTTTTGGCTTCACCAACTAGTACGACTTCACCTTGCAATGGCTTTTCTTTGGCTGAATCAGGAATGATAATTCCGCTTGCTGTTGTTGTTTCAGCTGCCTGAGGCTTAACCAAGATTTTTCCGGCTAAGATTCTTCCTTTTAATTCTGACATATCTATTACTTTTTTAAGATGTTTTTATTTTAACGATTGCTTTTTTCTCACAAAGTATGCCAAAGCAATTTATGACATATTTTTATAAGATTCACTGACTTTTTTGCAGATAACTGACAAGCTCACGGTGTCACAAAGTCAAAATTGCAGATAAAAAAAGTGTCAGACCAAACAGCCTGACACTTTTTATATTTTCTGAATTATTTATTAATTCCCATCTTCAGCAGGAACTTCATCTGTTGTTGCTGCCTCATCACCTTGAGCAGGTGTTGGGAAAGCAGGAACTTCTTGCTGCTGCGAAGGTAATGTATTAATTTTCTCATCAATTTCAGCACCACCCATTTGTCCCTTAGGAAGTACCATTACTGCTACAAATGAAAGAACCAATAAGGCTATAGCCAATGTCCAGGTAGCTTTTTCAAGGAAATCGGTTGTCTTGCGCACACCCATCACCTGGTTTTGAGATGAGAAGTTTGACGCCAAACCACCACCCTTAGAGTTTTGTACCAAAACAATAAGGATTAAAAGAATACTTACTAAGATTACAAGTATAGAAACAAAAGAATACATATCTCGCTCAATTATTTAATTTGTTAATTTTTCTAAGTCGCTAATTCGACGTGCAAAGTAAACATTTTTTTCGGGATATTTCAAACGCAGCTTTTCATATATCCCTATTGCTTTGTCATAGTGCTTTTGCCTTATATATATATTAGCTAAGGTTTCTGACATTAAATCATCACCATCTTCGATCTCATGCTGCTCAGACACCGGTTTTGGTTCTGTTAATTTTATTTCCGGCTTAAACGAAGGAGCAATTTTAGGTGATTCAATCTGAAGAAAGTTATCTATGATTTGCTGTGATTTTTTCTTAACAGGTTCCTCTTCTGCTTTAACTGGTGCATGGCGTAACATAGTAAGCCAGTCTGAAAAAGAATGACTTTCGTCTACTTTTTCTTCTGGATTTACGCTTTCTTTCAGCTCATAGCCAACAATTTCTGATGATTCGTAGCCAAGAAAATCGGCACTTGGCATCACCATTGAAGCTTTTTCATCAACCGTTTTTTTGTTGGAAAGTACTGAAAAATCTATCTGACTGCCATCATCCGTCTCAAATGTATCGTCTGTTTGAAAGTAATCTGTAATAGAAGAAACTTTGGTCGTAATTCCAACAGTTGGTTTCTTGCGATCTTGTTTTTGATCCTCAGTTCGTTGCTCAGTAACAACTTTTTCCTTCTCAACTTCCTGTTCAGCCTTTTCAACAGGTTGAACATTGTTTTGATGAATTAAATCATAAAGGCGTTTTCGATCGGCAATATAAGCTGCTGATTGTTTCAGTTCGCCATTAAATCGCATATGCTCGATGGCGTGAAGATTTTTAACCAGTAGCATACGCGCCGTCTGAAACCATGGAAATTCTGCCACAATTTCGTTGAGTGCGGGCAATGATTCTTCACTCAACAATTCCGGTTGCGCCACTAAATCAAAAAACTCCGTTTTCTTCATAAAGTTGATACACTTACAATTTTACCAATCAGCAAAAGTTTTGTTGAAGATATTCTCAGTTAATTCTTCAATCATTTCGTTGGTCAAATCCGTTTCAACGGCATTAATATTCTGATCCGAAGGAAAATCACGAAATGCTGAAAAACTACTCTCCCAATTTAATTTGGGATCTTTGTAGTTCTTATAACGCACTTTAATGGTCATTGAAAGACGGGTTTCAGCCGATACAGCATCTGACTGAATAGCCATCGGACGCACGCTATAGCCTGTTATCTCACCTGAGAAATCCACATCGCCGGTTCCGTTTACAAGATTCAAACGTGATTCGTTAGATATTCTGTCTTTTAATCCTTCTGTAAAGTTCTGACTTAGTACAGGGTTAATTAGAGGTGCCCTGTTATCAAAGTACTGTACTGAAAAAGTGTTTAGATTCTCTGGTATAGATGCTCCACTCATTGTCATCCTCACCGAACAAGCGCTTACTACAAGTGTAAGTAATACGATCGCTATAATATTTATTGTCTTCATCTTTCTATCTGGTATTCTTTAATTTTACGGTATAATGTGCGCTCTGATATACCCAGCTCTGTTGCAGCCTGTTTACGTCGGCCATTATATTTATCAAGAGCCTTCTTAATTAGTTCAATCTCCTTATCAGCAAGTGATAACGATTCCTCAACAAACTCCTCTGTATCCTGAATCGTATTATGATGTTCTTCTTTTATAGGCGCAGAATACGTCATTGGCTGAACATTGTTATCAGGAGCTACAAAATCTCCATCCTCACTTTGATACAGTTTTTGTATGATCTGTGCATGCTCACCTTGTTCATTCACCCGACCATTCTCCATCATATCCAATACGAGCTTTTTTAAATCATTCATGTCATTCTTCATATCGAATAACACTTTGTAAAGAATCTCCCTCTCATTGCTGAAGTCAGATTCTTTTTTACTTTGATCAGTTATTATTGCAGGCAGATTATCTCCCGAATGATAAGGCAGGTATTTTGATATGGCTTCCCCATTAATCTCACGTTGTTGTTCAATTACTGATATCTGTTCAGTAATATTCTTTAACTGACGAATATTTCCCGGCCAACGGTATCGAAGCAATAAATCCTTAGCATCCTCAGATAATCGAATGGCTGGCATCCTGTAGCGCGTTGCAAAATCATTGGCAAACTTTCTGAAAAGTAAATAAATATCATCCGAGCGATCGCGCAACGGTGGAATATTTATAGGCACGCTATTTAAGCGATAATACAAATCCTCACGGAATTTACCTTCTTTAATGGCATTTTCCATATTGACATTGGTTGCCGCAACAACGCGCACATCAGTTTTTAAAACTTTTGACGAACCTACTTTAATAAATTCACCCGCTTCAAGCACACGTAACAAACGAACTTGCGTATTCAATGGCAATTCTCCTATTTCATCCAAAAAAATGGTTCCTCCATTCGCTTCTTCAAAGTATCCCTTTCGATCAGATAATGCGCCAGTAAAAGCACCTTTCTCATGCCCAAACAATTCCGAATCAATTGTTCCTTCTGGAATAGCTCCGCAGTTAACTGCAATATATGAACCATGCTTGCGAGCACTTGACTGGTGAATTATTTGCGGAAATACTTCCTTACCTGTTCCACTCTCTCCGGTTATCAACACTGATAAATCGGTTGGAGCAACCTGAACCGCCACATCAATGGCTCTGTTAAGTCCAAACGAATTACCGATAATACCAAAACGTTGCTTAATCTGCTGTATATCCATTCTGACTAATCTAATCTTATTGTTTGCTACCAATATGTAATAGTCAATCTAATACATCAATTGGAATAAAAAACCTGCAATTATTGCAGGATTACCTGACAAAGTTACAATTCATACGCGATTTTAAATGTTTATTAAATAAGTTTTATCCAAAAATTATTTAATATTTGCCATATATAGTAAATGACCAATAACAATGAATAGTATTTTAGGAATTATTCCAGCCCGATATGGCTCTACTCGCTTTCCAGGAAAACCTTTAGCCAATATTGGAGGTATGTCAATGATTCAACGTGTATACGAACAGGCAAAAAAAGAGCTTGAATATGTGTATGTGGCAACAGATGATGAACGAATAGAAGAAGCGGTTAAATCATTTGGAGGATGTGTGGTTATGACTTCAGTCGACCATAAGAGTGGTACGGATCGCTGCGCAGAAGCTTTCACCAAAATTCGCTCAATCAAGAAAATAGATTTTGACGCCGTAATTAACATACAGGGAGATGAACCATTCATCAGCCCAAAGCAAATTTCATCAGTCGCCAAATGTTTTATAGATTCTTCAACACAACTGGCAACACTCATTAAACCCATCACAGCTACAGAAGATTTATTCAATCCTAACAAGCCCAAAGTTGTAGTAAGTGAAGATCAACATGCTCTGTACTTTAGCCGCTCTCCAATCCCCTATTTCAGAGGTGAGGATGAAGAACAATGGGTAAAAAAACATTGCTATTATAACCACATCGGGCTTTATGGTTATCGATCTGATATCTTATTTGAAATCACAAAACTTGCTATAGGAAAGCTGGAACAAGCAGAGTCGCTGGAACAGTTGCGCTGGCTTGAAAATGGTTATTCGATACGTGTTGAAGAAACGTTTGAAGAATCACATGGTATAGATACACCTGAAGATCTGGAACGATTAACGGATTTGGGCTTACTTTAATTCCCAACAACTTCTTAAAATAAAAAATGGTCACTCAATCAAGCGACCATTTTCTTTATGCGTTATTGGATTCTACAGTTTTCGACTTACCTCTACTTCTTCGTAAGCTTCAACAATATCTCCAACTTTAATATCATTATACTTGTCGATGTTCAATCCACACTCGTAACCTGATGCTACCTCTTTCACATCATCTTTAAATCGTTTCAACGATCCAAGCTCTCCGGTATAAACCACAATTCCTTCACGGATTAATCGAACCTTATTGGCACGCTTGATCTTACCTTCTTTTACCATACAACCGGCAATTGTACCAACTTTTGATATCTTAAATGTTTCGCGAATTTCGATTGTGGCTGTAATTTCTTCCTTAATCTCAGGTGATAACATACCTTCCATCGCTGCTTTCAATTCTTCGATCGCATCGTAAATAATTGAATAAAGACGAACGTCAATCTCTTCTTTTTCAGCTAAGCGACGCGCCGCCATCGATGGACGAACCTGGAATCCGATTACAATTGCATTCGAAGCAGTTGCTAACATGATATCTGATTCGGAAATCTGACCAACAGCTTTGTGAATCACATTTACCTGAATTTCTTCAGTTGAAAGCTTAATTAACGAGTCAGATAATGCTTCGATAGAACCATCCACATCACCTTTCACGATAACATTCAACTCCTGGAAGTTTCCAATTGCGATACGACGGCCAATCTCATCAAGTGTGATGTGCTTTTTGGTACGCATCCCCTGCTCACGCTGCAATTGCTCACGTTTAGTAGCAATATCTTTTGCTTCGCGCTCATCTTCCATAATATTGAAACGCTCACCTGCCTGCGGTGCACCATTCAAACCTAATACCAATGCCGGTTCAGATGGACCAACTTCTTCAACCTTCTGGTTACGCTCATTGAACATCGCTTTTACGTGACCGTAGTGAGAACCTGATAAAATCATGTCACCAACTCGCATAGTACCACTTTGTACCAAAAGAGTAGTTACATACCCACGACCTTTATCAAGTGATGATTCAATAACTGAACCAACGGCACGTTTGTCAGGATTAGCTTTCAACTCAAGCAGATCTGCTTCGAGTAATACTTTCTCCAACAACTCATCGATGTTAACACCGTTCTTAGCAGAAATCTCCTGGCACTGATACTTACCACCCCAATCTTCAACCAAGTAGTTCATATTGGCCAGTTCTTCTTTTATCTTATCAGGATTTGCTCCCGGTTTATCAATTTTGTTAATGGCAAATACCATTGGAACACCGGCTGCCGCAGCGTGGTTGATGGCTTCGATTGTTTGCGGCATCACATTATCATCAGCCGCCACAATAATAATGGCTATATCAGTTACCTGAGCACCCCTTGCACGCATCGCTGTAAAGGCCTCGTGACCTGGTGTATCCAGAAATGTTATCTGACGACCATCTTCACGCGTTACATTGTAAGCTCCAATATGCTGAGTAATTCCTCCCGCTTCACCGGCAATTACGTTTGCTTTACGAATGTGGTCAAGTAAGGATGTTTTACCATGGTCAACGTGTCCCATTACAGTAACAATCGGTGGACGATCTTGCATATCTTCCTCTTTGTCCTCCTCTTCCTGAATAGACTCAACCACTTCAGCACTCACAAACTCGATGGTATATCCAAATTCTTCAGCAACAAGTGCTAATGTTTCAGCATCCAATCGCTGGTTAATCGAAACGAACATACCAAGACTCATACAGGTGGCAATAATCTGATTCACCTGTACTTCCATCATGTTTGCCAATTCGTTAGCAGTTACGAATTCTGTAACTTTCAATATTGACTTTTCCTGATCTGCCTTTTCCATCTCAGCCTGTTGACGCTGAGACTGCATTTCACGTTTTTCACGACGGTGTTTAGCTCCTTTACTCTTGCCTTTCGAGGTTAAGCGAGCTAAAGTATCTTTAATTTGCTTTTGTACATCTTCCTCATTAACCTCTGCTTTAACAGGACGCTTTTTTGCTTTTGCAGGACGCTGACGCTGGCGATTATCTTTTCTGTCACCACCTTGTCCTTGCTGACCTCCTTGTCCGCCTTGTTGCTGCTTCTGGTTAATATCAACCTTCTCTTTATCCTTCTTAATACGCTTACGCTTACGTTTTTTATTGGCGTTCTTGTTAGCGTCTTTGTTTTCTGTTGATTTTGTAGGTGTTTTAGGTAGTTCTATTTTACCTACAACCGTTGGTCCAGATAATTTCTTTACCTGCGTTGGACGGAATGCATCTTCCTGTGCTTCTGTCTTAGCTTCATTTTGAGCTTTTACAGGAGCTTCTTCAACAGGTTTGGTAGCCTTAGGTTGTGCTTTTTCAGTCTTTTCTACCTTTTCAACCTTCTCTACTTTTTTAACTTTTTCCTGTTTTGGTGCTTCTGATTTCTTTGGCTTTGATGTTGGCTTGCTATCCAAATCAATTTTACCTACAACCTTTGTCTCATCCACCTTATCAATTTTGGTTGGAATATGCTCAGGTTTCTTTACAGGCTTTTTAGCAACCGGCTTTTCTTCCGTCTTAACTGTTTTTTCAACAGGCTTAGCTGGTGTAGGCTCCTTAGGCTCTTCTTTCTTTGGTTCCTTTTTTTCAACAGGCTTAGGTGCTTCTTCCTTTTTCTTAGGTTTAAAAGCTTTTAAATCAACCTTACCAACAACTTTCGGTCCTGAGTCTTTTGGGGCAGCTGGTTCTTCGGCTGTTTTTTCGATTTCTTTAACCGGCTCAACATCTCCACGGATATCTGATAGTGAAATCGATTCTTTTTTCGACTTCTCCTTCATTTTAGCCAGCTTCTCCGATTCCTTTTTTACATGTGAATCGCCACGATATTCCTGTGCCAGAAGCGAATACATTTCCTCAGAAATCTTTGTATTCGGGTTAGTTTCAACTTTGAAACCTTTTTTCTGCAAGAACTCCACAATGGTGTGGTGTCCAACATTGAACTCTCGTGCTACTTTACTAAGTCTTTTTCCAACTGCCATATAACAGGACTCTTCTTATCGTTTTATTTTGTTCGGATTCAATTCTTTGCGGGCAAATATAGCGATTTATTCAAATTCGGCGCTTAATATACCTCTTACTTCCTTAATTGTTTCCTCTTCTAAATCTGTTCTCTTAACCAGGTCTTCAACTGAAAGGTCTAACACTGATTTGGCTGTATCACATCCAACTGCTTTCAATTCATCCAATACCCAGCTTTCAATTTCATCTGAGAATTCATCCAAATTCACATCTTCATCATCCTCGTCTGTCTCGCGATAAACATCTAACTCATAACCAGTCAACTGACCAGCTAAGCGAATATTTAAACCACCTTTACCAATAGCAAGCGACACCTCTTCAGGACGTAAATAAACCTCTGCTCTTCCCTGATCTTCAAGAATTTTAATATTGGTGATCTTCGCAGGATTTAGTGCGCGCTGAATAAATAATTGTGTATTCGCTGTATAATTGATAACATCAATATTCTCATTACGTAATTCCCTTACGATACCATGAATACGTGATCCCTTCATACCTACACAAGCCCCTACAGGATCAATACGCTCATCATATGATTCTACAGCTACTTTTGCTCTTTCTCCCGGAACACGTACTATTTTCTTAATGGTAATTAATCCATCAAAGATCTCTGGTACTTCCAATTCGAATAATCTTTCAAGGAAAACCGGTGATGTACGTGATAAGATAATAAGTGGATTGTTATTACGAATTTCAACCTTTACCACCACTGCACGAACATTATCTCCTTTACGGAAAAAATCTGAAGGAATCTGTTCTGCTTTCGGTAAAATTAACTCGTTGCCTTCATCGTCAATGATAAGAATCTCACGCTTCCAAATCTGGTAAACTTCTCCAGTAACGATATCACCAACGCGATCTTTATAACTGTGGTAAATGTTATCTTTTTCCAATTCAAGAATACGAGCCGATAAGTTTTGACGCAAACTCAAAATAGCGCGTCGTCCAAAATCAAGGAATTTCACCTCATCAGTTACTTCCTCGCCTAACTCATAATCTTCATCAATTTTTTTGGCTTCCGACAGAGAAATTTGAAGGTTTTCATCTTCTAAGTCTTCATCTTTCACCACTTCCCGGTTACGCCAGATTTCAAAGTCTCCTTTATCATCGTTAATGATAACATCAAAGTTCTCATCCGTTCCAAATCGTTTAATAAGGACACTGCGGAATGAGTCTTCTAATACACTGATCATGGTTGCACGATCAATATTTTTGAGTTCTTTAAACTCCGAAAACGTATCTATCAGATTAATATTTTCCATACTCAAAAGGAATATTTAAAAAGATATAATGTCTTTTACCTGTTTTACTTCGTCAAATTTACAATTTACCTGATTCACCTGCAATTGCTTGCGTTTCTTGCCTTCGACCTTAACCATTTCTTCAACTTCGATACTAAAGTCACTCTCTCCAACTTCAAGCAATTTACCCGTGATTTTTTTTCCATCAGCCTTCAACACTTCCACTTCCCGGCCAATGTTTTTCTGATATTGTCGCTTCACTTTAAATGGCTGACCTATTCCCGCCGATGCTACTTCTAACTCAAAGTCTTCTTCATCGCGATTAAGACCTGCTTCAATCATCTTACTCAATTCGATACAATAACTGATGGGCACACCATCATCGTGATCAATCATCACATATATTTTATTACCCGGTTTAACGACAAGTTCAACAAGAAACATTTCGTCTTCCTGTAACTTATCATTAATAATTCCTTGTATCTGAGACTCCTTAATCATCTTTTTAATTAATAAAATAGGGGACTTTCTTGTCCCCTAAGTCATCCACTCGGTAAATCAAGCGCAAAGATAGTAATAAGGGGTCATTTATCCAAATACTTAAAATTTAAGTTAAAAAGAGACGTGATGAATTCTTTTTAACTACGGTTTTCGCTCTTTAATGATCGTTTTTTCATGTTTCGAAAGTATGTACAGCTATGAATAAACCGTTTTTCGTATCTTGTTCGCTTATCGATAATTTGTGAATGAATAAACGAAAAATAATTAATGATCCGGTTCATGGCTTCATAAAGGTACCTTATGACCTATTATATGACTTAACCGAACACCGATACTTTCAACGACTAAGACGGATTAAGCAACTTGGTTTAACCCATTTGGTATATCCTGGTGCCATGCATACCCGATTTCAACACGCTTTAGGTGCCATGCACCTGATGAGTTCTGCAGTTGAAACACTCCTTTCTAAAGGCATGGATATTACTGAAGAGGAAGCAGTATCCGTTCATGCTGCCATTTTGTTACATGATATAGGTCACGGACCTTTTAGTCATGTACTGGAACACTCTCTTGTTGAGGTGTCGCATGAGGCTATATCGCAAATTATCATGCAAAAGCTAAATGAAGAGTTTAATGGCCGCCTAACAACGGCAATTGCGATATTCAATGACAGTTACCACAAAAAGTTTTTACATCAGTTGGTATCGAGTCAGCTTGATATGGATCGCTTAGATTACCTGAAAAGAGATAGTTTTTTCTCTGGTGTTTCTGAAGGTGTTATTGGCTCTGACCGTATTATAAAAATGCTCAATGTCGTTGATGATAAACTGGTGATTGAGTCAAAAGGAATTTATTCAATTGAGAAATTTCTTGTGGCCCGTCGATTGATGTATTGGCAAGTTTATCTGCATAAGACTGCCCTGGCAGCAGAGCAAATGTTAGTTCATTTACTCCAACGCGCCAAATCTATCATTAAGAAAGGTGGTGAACTTTTTACACCATCACATCTGTGTTACTTTATGGGACAAAAGCGAACTATTGAAGATTTCTACCTTGATGACGAGGTGCTTGAAAAATTCGCTTTGTTGGATGATGATGACATTATGTGTTCAATAAAAGTATGGACAAAGCATCCGGATACTATTCTTTCAACTTTAGCGAAAGGGTTCGTAAACCGCCAATTATGGAGTATTAAAATCAGCAATCAGCCATTTAAGCCTGAAATTATTAAAACTATTAGAGAGGAAGTACGTAAAGAGTTTAATTTAAAATCATTAAAAGAGACAAACTACTTTGTGTATGCTGATACTATAACTAACAATGCCTATAGTATTAAAGATGATAAAATTGAGATATTATACAATAATAATGAATTAAAAGATATAGCCTCTGCATCAGATATGCTTAACCTTTCGGTATTAGGAAAAACAGTTAGGAAACATTACGTCTGTTTTCCTAAGGCTATTAAACAAAAATTACAAACCAATGGTGTACTTTTCTAAAGTAAATATATTTACTAGATTTGCACCAAATTTTTTGACGTATAGCTCGTTAAATATCTATTTTCGCGACAATTTACTAGTTCGCAAAGTTGTTAATAAGGAGCTGACTAACAAAGTATTGTTATAAATGAAATTTACAGCCGGTCAAATTGCCGAACTATTAAACGGCAAAGTAGAAGGAAACGAGGATGCTATCGTTAGAAATGTATCAAAGATTGAAGAAGGAAAGCCTGAAACATTAACATTTTTAGCTAACCCCAAATACAGCCAATACATTTACACTACCAATGCTGAGGTGGTTATAGTTAATGACTCATTTGAAGCTGAACAAGAAATTAAAGCGACATTAATCAGAGTACCTAATGCATATGAAGCGTTAGCGCAGCTCTTACAGATGTACGAAGAGAGTCAACCGAAAAAGACAGGCATAGAACAACCTTCGTTTATAGATGATTCAGCAAAAGTTGGTGATTTCGCTTATATTGGTGCATTTGCATACATTGGCGAAAACGTGCAGATTGGAAACAATGTAAAAATTTACCCCCACTCGTATATCGGAGATAATGTTAAGATAGGTGATAACACAACTATCTATGCGGGTGTAAAAGTTTATAAGAATTGTAGCATTGGTAAAGAATGTACTATTCATGCCGGAGCGGTTATAGGAAGCGACGGTTTTGGATTTGCTCCAAATTCAGAAAACGAGTATAAAAAAGTGGCGCAAATTGGTAATGTGATACTTAACGATCATGTTGAAATTGGCGCTAACACAACTATTGACCGTGCTACAATGGGCTCAACTGTAATACAAAAAGGAGTTAAGCTCGATAATCTGATTCAGATTGCACACAATGTTGAAGTAGGTGAGAATACTGTAATTGCTGCTCAAACTGGTATAGCAGGTTCTTCCAAAATAGGTAGAGATTGTATGTTTGGAGGCCAGGTTGGAATTGGTGGCCATATTAATATTGCCAAAAATACCAAAATAGGAGCGCAGGCCGGAGCTGCCGGGAATATTAAAAAAGAAGGTGAGATACTGATGGGATCACCTGTAATGGATGTTAAGCAATTTTACAAGAGTTCCGCCGTATTTAGAAGATTACCAGAAATAAAAATGCAACTCGACAAACTACAGAGAAAAGTTGATGAATTGGATAATTAAAGCTGTATAATCAACTGCATTAATTTTAGACAGAATATGACTGAAAAGCAAAGAACCATAAAAGCGCCTGTAACATTGAAAGGTACAGGCTTACATACGGGAGTTGATGTCAATTTCACACTAATGCCAGCCCCTGTTAACCATGGATATAAGTTTAAAAGAATTGACCTTGAAGATCAGCCTGTAATTGATGCTCTTGCTGACAATGTAGCATTTACCCAAAGAGGCACTGTACTTCAGAAAGGCGATGCAAAAGTAAGTACTATTGAGCATTGTTTAGCAGCACTTACAGCTTTAAAAATTGACAACTGTCTGATTGAAGTAGATGGTCCTGAAGCACCAATTCTTGACGGAAGCTCAAAGTTTTTTGTTGAAGCGATCAAAAGCGTTGGCATAGAAGAGCAGGAAGAAGAACGACAATACTTTGTCGTTAAAGAAAAAATGGTGTTCGAAGATAAAGAACGCGGGATTAAAATCATGGCTTTGCCTGATGACGAGTTTAGTGCCGACGTGAAAATATCATTCGACCAGTCATTACTTCTTTCTAATCAGTTTGCTACGCTTGACAACCTTGATGATTTTGAAAACGAGATTTCAGCTTGTCGCACTTTTGTATTCTTGCATGAACTGGAACCTTTATTAAAGAACAATCTCATTAAAGGTGGTGATTTAGATAATGCCATCATCATTATCGATAAAGAAATCAGTCAGGAAGAGTTAAATAAGCTGGCCGATTTATTTAATAAACCTCATGTGGAAGTGCAGCCAACAGGTATATTGAATAATGTAGAATTAGTGTATCCGAATGAACCGGCTCGTCATAAGCTATTAGATGTCATTGGTGATTTAGCCCTTTGCGGTATGCCAATTAAGGGGCGGATTATGGCAACACGTCCCGGTCATATGGCAAATGTTGAGTTCGCCAAGCTTATTCGTAAGGAAATTAAAAAGAGAGCACTTAAGCCTGAGGTTCCTCAATACGATCCAAACAAAGAGCCTGTTTGTGATATCAACGAAATTAAGAAGATGTTACCTCATCGACCTCCTTTCCTTTTAATTGATAAAATCATTGAATTAAAAGAAAAGTCGATTGTCGGTATCAAGAATGTAACAATGAATGAACCATTCTTCGTTGGTCACTTTCCTGATGAGCCAGTTATGCCGGCTGTTCTTCAGATCGAAGCCATGGCACAGGCAGGTGGAATATTCATTTTAAGTCAACTGGATGATCCAGGCGCTTACAGCACCTACTTTTTGAAGATTGATAATGTGAAATTGCGCAAAAAAGTAGTCCCTGGCGATACTATCATCTTCAAACTGGAACTCGTAACTGAATTCAGAAGAGGAATGGCCAATATGAAAGGAACTGCTTTTGTTGGCGATAGCATTGTTTCGGAAGGAGAATTCATGGCCCAAGTAGTTAAAAGCAAATAAAAAAACACACCATTAAGTATATTCTAATTTGTTAGCGCAGGGAGGAGTATAGAACTAAAACAACTGTAAAAATGAAACAACCATTGGCATATATCCATCCGGAGGCGAAGATTGCTCCCAATGTTGTTATTGAACCTTTTGTAACCATTGACAAAAACGTTGTTATCGAAGAGGGAACCCGAATTGGTTCGAACGTAACAATACTAGAAGGAACACGCATTGGTAAAAACTGTAACATCTTTCCGGGTGCTGTAATCGGTGCCATTCCGCAGGATTTAAAATTCGTAGGCGAAGAAACAACGGTTGAGATTGGGAATAACACTACAATACGTGAATTTGTAACCGTTAACAGGGGAACCAAGGCGAAAGGCAAAACCATTATTGGTGATAATTGCTTGCTAATGGCATATGTGCATGTCGCACATGATGCTATTATTGGTAATAATGTAATCCTTGTAAACACTGTTCAGGTTGCCGGTGAAGTTGTGATTGATGACTATGCTATTATCGGCGGTATGTCAGCTATCCACCAGTTTGTACACATTGGTGCTCATGTGATGGTAGCCGGTGGAACCTTAATTGGTAAAGATGTGCCGCCTTATGTAAAAGCAGGTCGTGAACGTATCTCTTATGTAGGTGTTAACTCAATTGGTTTACGCCGCCGCAACTTCAGCAATGACCAGATTCGTGATATTCAAAATATCTATCGTTACCTATTCCAGATGGGGCTGAATAACTCAGAAGCTATTGAGCGTATCGAAGCTGAAATGCCGGCATCGAAGGAACGAGATGAGATTATCTTGTTTGTTCGCAATTCACAACGCGGAATTATCAAAGGATACTATCCTGATAAAGCATAACACGAAATATTCAGATTTTATAAAGAACCGGCTTCGTGCCGGTTTTTTATTTTTTACTCTGCCAAATTGACGTTTTGTGCTCTTCGGTGGCCTTTTTATAGCTCTCGGAAGCCTTTTTGTGCTTCCCGGAGGCCCTTTTATAGCTCCTGGAATGTCTTTTGCCACGTTCGGTGATCTAAAACCTTGCCATTCTGTCGCTTTGCTGCACTAAGAATTGCTCTTATATGTTTCGGAAAGCCTTTTGCCCTCGCAGGAAGTCTTTTTGTGACTCCGGGAACACCTTTTGCTATTTCCGGAGGCGAAAAAAACTACCATTCTGCTGTTTTGAGACATTAAGAAGTGCTTTTATATGTTTCGGAAGTGCTAATGCGTGGTTAGGAATGGCATTTAATTGATTAAAAACGGCTTTTGAGGCAAATTGCATGGCTTTGATTATACTCAGGGCGCTTTTGCAAGCTTGGGAAATGCTTTTGAACCTTTGGGCAACGCCTTTAGCTGTTTGGGAATTGTTTTTACAGCAAATGGATTGGCTTTGTGAGGAACAGGAGGTACTCTTGAGAGATTGTTAAAAGAGAATTCTACCTTAGAAAATTGAGATTACGCTTCAAACCTGCGTACTTCGTTCGTTTAACGGCTGACTTTCGGAATAACTCTCTGAATCGCTCTTCATCCATCTGATGCCATTCGTCTTCTGATAGGTTTAGCAGTTCAGGATGTGGGGAAAATTCTTCTTCTTGGGTTGGCCTTGCCTTCCAGTTCCACGGACAGGCTTCCTGACAGATATCGCAACCAAAAGCCCAGTTCTCAAATTGTCCTTTAAACTTCTCTGGTATCTCGTTGCGATGCTCAATGGTGAGATAGGAAATACATTTATTGGCGTCAAGTTGATAAGGGCCAACCAATGCTCCTGTGGGGCAGGCATCTATACAGCGCTGACAACCACCACATGCTTCTTTAATAGGTTCACCGGGCTCAACCTGAAGGTTGGTAATCATCTCTCCTATCAAGGTATAACTACCCAGCTTTTTATGAATCAAGTTGGTATTTTTACCAATCCATCCTAAACCGGCTTTAGCAGCCCATGCCCGATCCAAAACCGGTGCTGAATCTGTAAACATTCGGCCTTCGAGCGATGGGTATATTTCAGATTTGATAAAATCAAAAAGCAGTTGCAGCTTGTCTTTAATCACAAAATGGTAATCCTTACCATAGGCATAACGTGCCAATTTAGGTGCAGAATTATCTCTTTGCAGTTCTTTTGGTGTGTAGTTGAGCAATACAGAAATAACACTTTGTGCTCCTTCAACCAGTAAAGCCGGATCAGTACGTTTATCGAAGTGGTTATTCATGTAGTTCATCTCAGCCTGGTAGCCTTTTTGAAGCCATTGCTCAAGACGTTTTCTATCTTCATCCAATGGTTCAACTTTGGCAAAACCAACATCGGAGAATCCAAATTCAAGGGCTTTCTCTTTTATCCGCTGTTGATATGCCTGGCTGATGATGCTCATTAACCAACTTTTACATCGAGACTTTTAGCTGTTAGTGCCAATCTTGTTTTTAATTCATGAACGGTATCGGTATCCAGCATCTGGTATTCGAATTCAAAGCTGGATTTATCCTTCAACTTAACCCGGATGGCTGTGATGTTGATCTGTAATTCATCCACATTGCTCCAGGGAGTTTCTATCACTTTAGCGTAAACGGATTTTTTAACAGCAATACCTTGTCTATCCACCTTAATAAATGCTTTTCCAAATGATTTAAGCGGATTAATACCAGCTCCTAAAATGGCATAATAAACACCAGCCATAAAAAAGAGTATCAGGTGAAATAGTTTAAATCGCTGTTGATCGGAGAAAAATCCAAGATAAATGGTTGCTCCGATCATAATCAGTCCTGCAAATAAACGCAGGTAGTTGATCGGTTGTTTCTTAACCAGGTTGATATAAAGTCCTTCCATATCATTCATTAAAAAAAGCCCTCAAACGAGAGCTTCTGATTTCTTATTTTGATTGTGTCTATAACAGGCCAAGCTCTAAAAGTGCTTCCTCCGACAACATATCCTTTGTCCATGGCGGATCAAAGGTTAGATTCAGATCAACACTTTTAATACCATCGATAGCTGCTACTTTATCATGTACCTCTTCTGGTAATGATTCGGCTACAGGACAGTTGGGTGATGTCAATGTCATCACAATGCGAGCCTTCCCTTCTTCATCAACATCAATCTCATAGATCAATCCAAGGTCATAAACATTAACCGGAATTTCCGGATCAAAAATAGTTTTGATCACCTTGATTATCTCTCCTTCTAATTGTAAAAACTCGTTTCCCATTTTTGTTAAGTATTAGCTATCAGCTTTTAGCTGCCAGCTATTTAAATGATGTTTATTTTCAACGTGCCTACCGTAATTCACCTCACTATTGCAATTCTCCCTTCGGACTACGGCCTTTATACTTCGTTCTCTGTTTACCCCATCTTTGCTTTAAAAGCAACAGCGTATAAGCGCATTTGTTTCATCATGGCTAACAGCCCATTTGAGCGCGTTGGTGATAAGTGATCTTTCAATCCGATCTCCTCAACAAAATTCAATTCAGTATTCAAAATTTCATCCGGCGTGCGCTCTGATAAAACACGTATTAACAGGGCGATAATTCCCTTTGTAATGATCGCATCACTGTCGGCCGAATAAATAATTTTACCATCCTGTATCTCGGCATGTACCCACACCTTCGACTGGCAGCCTTCTATCAGGTTTTGTTCCAGACGCCATTCGTCTTTAAAACCATCCAGATCGTTACCAATCTCAATCAGGTAAGAATATTTATCCATCCACTCATCAAAGGCTGCAAATTCTTCAATGATTTCTTCTTGTATTTCGTTTATTGTCATTATCATTTATTCTAATAAATCCGTATAGCAAAATTGATAATTAATAGTGAATCAACCAAACAACTGAGCTACTCGTTCGGTGCTTTCAACCAGTTTATCAATCTCCTCTTTCTTATTATAAAAGGCAAATGAAGCCCTCATTGTTCCGGGAATGTTGAAATACTGCATCACGGGTTGTGCACAATGGTGTCCGGTTCGAATAGCAATGCCCATTTTATCGAGCATAGTACCAATATCAAATGGATGAATATCTCCAATCAGGAAAGAGATAACACTGGATTTTTCTTTGGCTGTTCCAAAAAAGCGAATATCCTGAATGTTGGCTAAACCTTCGCTCGCATAGTCGAGCAATTCTTGTTCGTATTTCGCAATTGCTTCAATGCCTATTGTATTGACATAATCGATAGCTGCACCCAAACCAACCGAACCACTGAAATCAGGTGTTCCGGCTTCAAATTTAAATGGCAATTCGTTATATGTGGTGCCTTCAAACGAAACGGTTTTTATCATTTCGCCGCCTCCCTGGTACGGATCCATTTGATTCAACCACTCTTCTTTTCCATAAATCGCTCCGATACCAGTAGGTCCGTATAGTTTATGTCCGCTAAAAACATAAAAGTCACAGTCCAGTTCCTGCACATCCACCTTAACATGTTGCACGGCTTGTGCTCCGTCAATCATAACCGGAATATTAAGGCTATGTGCTTTATCAATGATCGTCTTAACCGGATTAACTGTTCCAAGCGCATTAGAGATATGAGCTATCGACACCAACTTAGTTTTGCCATTGATTAACTGGTCAATATTGTCAAGTATCAGTTCTCCTGCTTCATTAATGGGAATGTACTTTACAACAACTCCCTTTCTTTTCTCAAGTAATTGCCAGGGTACAATATTGGAATGATGCTCCATTTGAGTAATCAGTACTTCATCACCGGCCTTCAAAAAGGTATCGGCAAATGACGAAGCCAGTAGGTTGATGGATTCTGTTGTTCCCCTCGTAAAAATAACTTCGTGCGAATGTTTGGCGTTGATAAACTTCTGTACTTTAATTCGGGCATCTTCATGCGCCTTTGTACACACATTGCTCAGGTGGTGAACTCCACGGTGAATATTACTATTGTATTTCTGGTATACTTCAGAAACTGCATCAATCACTTGTTGTGGTTTGTGTGTGGTAGCTGCATTGTCAAAGTAAACCAAAGGTTTTCCATAAACCTCTTCGTTCAAAATAGGAAAATCACTTCGTATTTTGTCAATATTAATATTCATCAGGGATATCTTTTTTATTAGCACAAAAGACACGAAGGTTACCGGCAATATTGTCCGGCTCCTCAGTGCCTCTGTTTCTATCATTAATTATGATTTATCTCTAAACCATAGAACGTTTTATTTTATAAACAACTCACGGTGGTACCTTGCTGACCGCAAACTACGCAAGAATCGCACTTATCAAATTCGCCTCTGAAACGCTTTTCAACCAGGTCGCGAATATTTTCTTTCAGCGGTTCAACTCTTATTTTTTCAATCACCTCATAAGCAAAAGCAAACATCAGCAAGATACGTCCCTCACTTTCATTGATGCCCCTGGCACGCAGGTAAAACATCGCGTCATCATCCAGCTGACCTACTGTAGCACCGTGACTACATTTTACGTCATCAGCATAAATCTCCAACTGTGGTTTACTGTTGATCTTTGCATTTTCAGTAAGCAAGAGATTATTATTGCTTTGATAAGCATTGGTTTGTTGCGCATCAGGTCGAACCAGCACCCTACCTGTAAATGCTCCTGAAGCGGAATCGTCCATCACCCCTTTGAATAATTCAAAGCTCTGGCAATTAGGTCGAGCATGATCAATAAACGAATAGTTATCCACATGCTGGTTCTTATCATTAAGGTATAAACCATAAACGTGACTTTCACAGTTCTCATCGTCCATGGTTACACGGATATTATTTCTTGTTACACCAGAATGAAGCGTCAGGCTGTTAGTTAAAACATTAGAGTGTTTCTTCTGATTGATATACATACCGGACACCTGCGTCGTCAGGTTATGCTGATTTTGCACATTGTAAATATCAAATACACTGTTTTCATCGACAAAGATCTCTGTCAGATTGTTGATCACAAACTTTTGCGGAGAAATAGTGTGATCGCATAACATTACTTTGGCTTGGGCATTTTCTTCCACCACAATCAGGTTGCGCTGAAATACCAATCGATCCTGATCACCTGTCATGATGTTTACCAACTGAATTGGTTTCTCAACTACAACTCCTTTTGGTACATAGATAAAAGCTCCATCCTGTGCAAAAGCGGTATTCATTGACGCCATGGCATCTGAACTGCCAATGGTGTGCTCACCGTAGTATTTTTCAAATACCTCTGGATATTCCGCTGCCTTTTCTTTTAAGCTGCCAACAACAACACCTTTGGGCAAATTATTGGCTTCATCCTGATTTGCGAACCATCCGTTAATCAAAAACAGGTTGTGCGTATCCAGATTGGGCACTCCGCAGTTAAATGTTGTTGCAGATCCATTAATTGCTGCCTCGGCTGATAAGGCAATATCCAGAGTTCCTTTAAAATAAGGCTGAAGATTGGTGTACTTATATTCTTCCACTTTATTGGAAGGAATCCCCTTATCCATAAACGTTTCAAAAGCTCTGTCCCTTAAAGCGTTCATTTTATGAGGGGCACCATCTTTCAAAAGAGAAATGTTCTCTTTGTATATCTGGCTATATTCTTCTTGCAGATTAACTATTCGGCAAGTTTTATTCATAATTCTATCATTTAGTATTGAGTATCAAGTACAAAGTATAAAGATGATTTGCATCGAGTCAGTATGATTGAGTACCACTTACTTTTGTACTCATTACTCTGTACTCACTACTAAAAATTAATCCTCAAACTCCTTTTTAATCCAGTCGTAACCTTTCTCTTCCAATTCATGCGCCAACTCTTTACCTGCTGACTTCACAATACGACCTCTGTAAAGCACATGCACATAATCCGGCACAATGTAATCAAGCAGGCGTTGATAGTGTGTAATAAGAATCGTTGCTCTTTCCGGTGATTTTAGTTTGTTAACTCCATTGGCTACGACACGCAAAGCATCAATGTCCAGGCCTGAATCAGTCTCATCCAGAATGGCTAATTTTGGCTCCAGCATGGCCATCTGGAATATCTCATTTTTCTTTTTCTCACCTCCTGAGAATCCTTCATTAACAGAGCGATTTGTCAGATTGGAGTCAATCTCCACCAACTTTTTCTTTTCCCTCATCAACTTCAGAAACTCACTTGCTGAATATGGGTCCTCTTCCCTGTATTTACGGTGCTCATTAACAGCTGTGCGCATAAAGTTAACCATGCTCACACCTGGTATTTCCACCGGATACTGAAAGCTCAGGAACAATCCCTCACGCGCTCTGTCTTCCGGAGCAAGGTCCAATAAATCTTTATCATTAAAGGTAACGTTACCTTCATTCACTTCGAATTTTTCGTTACCGGCCAAAACCGATGATAAGGTACTTTTACCTGAACCGTTTGGTCCCATGATGGCATGAACTTCGCCTGGTTTAACCTCCAGGTTGATACCTCTCAATATCTCTTTGTCATCTATCTTGGCGTGTAAATCTTTAATGACTAACATATGTTGTTATTGTATTATTTGTTTCGACTTGTTTTAATTAATTAGTGGATTAACCCACGCTGCCTTCAAGGCTGATTTGTAATAACTTTTGCGCTTCAACAGCAAATTCCATTGGTAATTGATTGATCACTTCCTTGACATATCCGTTAACAATCAATCCAACCGCATCTTCGGTACTCATACCACGCTGGTTACAGTAGAATATCTGATCTTCACCAATTTTTGATGTTGTAGCTTCGTGCTCTACTTTGGCTGAGTTATTGGCTATCTCCAAATATGGGAAGGTGTGCGCACCACATTTATCACCCAATAATAATGAATCACACTGACTGAAGTTACGCGCATTCTCTGCTCTTTTCGATACTTTCACCAAACCACGGTAGCTGTTCTGACTTTTTCCGGCAGAAACACCTTTTGAAACGATCAGGCTTCGTGTATTTTTTCCCAGGTGAACCATCTTCGTCCCTGTATCCGCCTGTTGGAAATTGTTAGTAACCGCCACACTGTAGAATTCACCCACTGAATGGTCGCCTTGTAATACACAGCTTGGATATTTCCATGTGATGGCCGAACCGGTTTCAACCTGAGTCCATGAAATCTTAGAGTAATCACCTTTACAAATTCCCCGCTTCGTCACAAAGTTGTAAATACCACCTTTACCTTCTTTGTCACCAGGATACCAGTTTTGTACAGTTGAATATTTAACTTCTGCCCTTTCCATCGCAACAATCTCCACAATGGCAGCATGCAGTTGATTCTCATCTCGCTGCGGAGCTGTACAACCTTCCAGGTAACTTACGTAGCTATCATCATCAGCTACAATAAGTGTACGCTCAAACTGGCCGGTATTCATGGCGTTAATTCGGAAGTAGGTTGATAATTCCATTGGGCAACGCACGCCTTTTGGAATATATACAAACGATCCATCACTAAACACGGCGGCATTTAAAGCTCCGAAATAGTTATCCTGATGTGGAACAACTGAACCAAGGTACTTCTTAACCAAGTCAGGATACTCCTGAATAGCTTCGCTGATGGAGCAAAAAATAATTCCCTTCTCAGCCAATGTTTCTTTAAATGTGGTTTTAACCGATACACTGTCAATAACCGCATCCACAGCTACTCCTGCTAAAACTTTTTGCTCATCTAACGGTATACCCAGCTTATCAAATGTTGCTTTCAATTCAGGATCAACATCATCCATGCTTTCCAGTTCCGGTTTCTTTTTGGGAACAGCATAATATATAATGTCCTGGAAGTCTATTGCCGGAATGTCCAGATGAGCCCAATTGGGTTGCTTCATCGTTTGCCAATGACGAAAAGCCTTTAAACGAAATTCAAGCATAAATTCCGGCTCATTCTTCTTTGCCGAAATCATACGAATGATATCTTCGTTTAAGCCCTTAGGAAATTCCTCCATTTCAATATCGGTATAGAACCCATATTTATATTCCCCGCCGGTTACTTCTTCTAATATTTTGTCTTGATCTTCAGCCATACTATACTTTAACTCATGTTCGTCAACCTAACAATGAAGCATATTTTAAGTTCATTGCAGAATTTCATTCAGTAAAATGCGATTTCTTTGGTTATTGGAGCGCAAAAATAAGTAATTATTAAGATTAAATAAAAATTTGAAATCGCGAAATATGTGCTTTATAACATACAGCAAATATTTAGTATTCATGTATGTTGAGCGCGTTTAAATAAACATTTTCAGACACTCGATGAATGCTGACATTAATCTGGTGTTTGTATAAACAAGTACTTCTATTGCTTAATTAGCAGTTATCCAAACTTTATTCCTGAGGCATCTCCGGGAAGTATAAATCCTCCCGGACGCTGATCTAAAACCTTTTTATACATACCTTTTGCCATATTCTGTGCTCTCATTTTTGCCTTTTCAGCCATTTCACCTTCAAACATACTATCAATTGTTTCATGCCATAAACCAACCCACCGATCAAAGTGTGCCGTAGTAATAGCCTGCTTAAACGCCTTATCAATACGATGGTGCGCTTTTGCCGGATTACCGTTAAACCCTTTTACTTCCATCAGGTTCAATTCCCAGAATGCTGTCAATAACTGATAATGTTTTTCCCATTCCTCATCCGTTTTTATTGCGTAATTAAAAAACGGCCCTAAAACTTCATCCTTTTGTACCTTACCATAAAATGAGCGTACCAATTTCTCTATATCGTCTCGTGTTTGTAAATTTGACTTTATCATTTGAGTATTATTATTACTTACTTTGAAAACAGAGCCAACCAGAATTTGTTTATGCCAATTCAATAAACAAAGGTGCTATATGAGTAATTATTTCGAAAACAGGAAAAAGCAATGACAAACGACAAGTATCCGTTTGATAAACTTGAAGAAAAAATAAAGGGTAAACTGCAACTGGACGATGCGTCCAAAATCATTTATAGCACCGATGCTTCTGCTTATTATGAAAAACCTCTTGGCATTGTTACCCCCAGAGATAATATTGATATTTTAGAAATAATCCTGTTTGCCAATCAGCACAAGATATCGCTGATCCCGCGCGCTGCGGGCACATCACTGGCCGGTCAAGTAGTAGGTGCCGGTCTCATTGTTGACATTGGCCGGTATATGAATAAAATACTGGAAGTAAATCCTAAAGAACGCTGGGTAAGAGTTCAGCCCGGAGTGGTGCTTGATGAACTTAACCAATACCTGGAGCCATACGGTCTGTTTTTTGGTCCTGAAACATCTACTTCCAACAGGTGCATGATGGGTGGAATGGTTGGTAATAATTCATGTGGTGCTCATTCATTGATATATGGAAGTACCCGCGATCACACACTGGAATTAAAAGGTTATTTGAGCAATGGCGATGAAGTTGCATTCAAAGGCTTGCAAAAATGGGAGTTTGATAAAAAGTGCCGGAAAGAATCTTTTGAAGGGGAAATATATTCAGCAATTCGTGATCTTCTGACCAACAAAGAAAATCGTAAAAACATTCTTAAGGAGTTTCCGCATCCTGATATTCACAGAAGAAATACCGGATATGCTTTAGACTATTTAATTAACAGCTATCCATTTGATGAAGAAGGAGGCACATTTAATATGTGTCAGTTAATGGCAGGTTCTGAGGGAACATTAATGTTTACAACAGAAATCAAACTAAACCTGATTGGCTTACCTCCACGCGAAAAAGGATTAGTTTGTGTACATCTTAATTCTTTAGAAGCCGCTTTAGAAGCTAATTTAATAGCTCTGAAATACCAACCGGGAGCCGTTGAACTAATGGATAAAGCGATAATGGATCTAACTAAAGACAATGTCCTTCAGAATAAGAATCGCTTTTTTGTAGAAGGAGATCCTGCTGCATTGTTGTTGGTTGAATTTGCCCGTGATAGCCTGGAGGAAGTCGAGAAGCTTTCTTTGGACATGATTGAAGAGATGAAAGCTAACAATTACGGTTACGCTTATCCTATTTTATATGGTGCTGACATTAATAAGGTATGGAATCTGAGAAAAGCAGGATTGGGTGTTTTGGCCAATATGCCGGGTGATGAACGTCCTGTTCCCGTTATTGAAGATACTGCCGTAAGGCCTGAAGATTTACCGGCTTTCATTGCTGACATAAAGGCCATGCTTAAAAGCTATGGTAAAGATTGCATCTATTATGCCCATATCGGAACAGGTGAGTTACATCTCAGACCAGTTCTCAATATGAAGAAGGAAGAGGATGTAGAAGCCTTTTACCAGATTGCTAAAGAAACAGCATTTTTTGTAAAAAAATATAAAGGCTCATTAAGTGGTGAGCATGGCGATGGTCGACTCCGAGGCCAGTTTATTCCGCTAATGGTTGGCGATTACAATTATCAACTAATCAAAGACGTTAAGAACCTTTTTGATCCGGAGGGGATATTTAATGTCAATAAAATTACTGATACACCTCCTATGAACACCTCGATGCGGTATAAACAGACACGCGAAGGGGTCGAAAATAATTTAATTTTCAATTGGTCATCTACCCTGGGCATAGCTAGAGCTGCAGAAAAATGTACCGGATCCGGTGATTGTCGCAAAAGCCATTTGATCGGTGGAACCATGTGTCCCAGCTATATGGGCTCACGTAACGAACAACAAACAACTCGTGCCCGAGCCAACATGCTTCGTGAATTTTTTGCCGGTACAATTCCTGCTACAAAACTCGGCTTTGATGAAGTAAAGGGCATTTTAGATTTATGCTTATCCTGTAAAGCATGTAAAACCGAATGTCCGAGTAACGTTGACCTGACCAAGCTGAAAGCTGAATTTCTTAATATATATCATCAACAATTTGGCATACCTTATCGCACCAGATTAGTGGCTGCATTGCCAAAACTCAATCAAATATTAATGCCGTTTTCATACCTATATAATAAAGGTATTAATACGCGTTTAGTAAAAAACTTTAACGAGAAGTACTTAGGTTTTTCAAGTAAAAGGAAACTTCCAAAACTTTCGCCGCAATCTCTTAGCAGGTGGGATAAAAAACGAAAACATCCTATCAAATCATCGAGAACTATCTACGTATTTGCCGATGAGTTCAGTAATTACAGTGAATCTGAAATTGGAATTGCAGCAGTACTCCTTTTGGAGAAACTTGGTTATAAAGTAATATTGCTCAAACAATTGATCAGTGGACGTACATATTTATCCAAGGGCTTATTGAATGAAGCGTCTAAATTAGCCAGGCAAAATGTTAACAAGATTTCAAAATTAGTGAGTGAACAGAAACCACTTGTTGGTATTGAACCGTCTGCTATCTTAACAATCAGGGATGAATACCCTGAGTTGGTGCCGGAAGAATTAAAAGAAAAGGCCGAACTATTGGCTACAAACACCTATACTTTTGAAGAATTTCTTGCAAATGAAACAGAACAGGGGCATATTACATCTGACCAGTTTATTGAAGACAAAAAGCAACTCAAATTTCATGCGCATTGTTACCAAAAGGTACTTTCAGATACGAGCCTTACAAAAAAGGTTCTTGAAATTCCAAAGAATTATGTAGCAGATGAAATTCCTTCGGGGTGTTGCGGCATGGCTGGTTCTTTTGGCTACGAAAAAGAGCACTATGATTTATCAATGAAGATCGGTGAATTGGTTTTGTTCCCTGAAGTCAGGAAAAGTAAGGACAGTTCTTTGATTGTAGCAGCAGGCACCTCATGTCGTCATCAGATTAAAGATGGAACTGATGTAACAGCACTGCATCCGGCACAAGTGTTATACCAAGCATTAAAATAAGGATGAAACTTAGCTACGGTCATACTTATCTTCAAACATTTCTTAAATAATATCACCAGATAGTAAGTAGGTGTTTAAGTCTAAAATAAAGGACTTATAAAGAGTGTAAAAACATGACAAATAACAATTGCTTACAATTTTTGACCATTAGACGACTTCCGTTTAGGTGATATATGTCATGAAGTGCTAAAAAACATGTTTGATCAAATCGCAAAATACTGTATTCGTGATACTTGAGTATTTTTTCAAAATATTCAAATTTCCTTACAAATTATAATGCGGTTATTTAAAAATATCTATTTTTGGAACCATAATTTTACAATTAACAAGATCCAACATTTAATACCTTTTCAATATGGACGCTAAGATGAAGGAATTCATGGATAGCGTTAGGGTTAAGAACCCTGGCGAAGACGAATTTTTGCAAGCAGTGCAAGAAGTAGTAGAAACAGTTTGGGATTTCTATCAGGAAAACCCACATTATAAAAAAGCAAAGATACTGGAACGTATGTGTGAGCCTGAAAGGGTAATTATGTTCCGTGTACCATGGGTTGACGACAGTGGTGAAGTACAGGTTAACCGTGGTTTCCGTGTTGAGTTTAACTCAGCTATCGGACCCTATAAAGGAGGTTTACGTTTCCACCCAAGTGTAACATTAAGTGGTCTTAAATTTTTAGGTTTTGAGCAGACTTTCAAAAACAGCTTAACTACCCTTCCAATGGGTGGTGGTAAAGGAGGTTCTGATTTCAATCCTAAAGGTAAGTCTGATAATGAAATCATGCGTTTCTGCCAGGCTTTCATGAGCGAATTATTCCGTCACATCGGTCCTAACACTGACGTACCTGCTGGTGATATTGGTGTTGGTGGTCGTGAAATCGGTTACTTATTCGGTCAATACAAAAAGCTTCGTAACGAATTTACAGGTGTACTAACAGGTAAAGGTGCTGAGTACGGAGGTTCGTTAATTCGTCCGGAAGCAACAGGTTTTGGGGCTATTTATTTCGTACGCGAAATGTTAGCAACAAAAGGAGAAAACATGGAAGGTAAAACAGTTTCTTTATCAGGCTTTGGTAATGTAGCATGGGGTGCTGCTTTAAAAGCTGTTGAGTACGGAGCTAAAGTAGTTACCATCTCTGGTCCTGATGGGTATATTTATGATCCTGAAGGTATCTCTGGTGATAAGATTGAGTACATGTTAGAGCTTCGTGCTTCTAACCAGGATATCGTTGCACCTTATGCAGAAAGATACCCTGAAGCAACATTCTTCGCTGGTAAGAAGCCATGGGAACAAAAAGCAGACATTGCAGTTCCTTGTGCTATTCAGAACGAGTTGAACGAAGAAGATTGCAAAACACTAATTGACAACGGATGTCACATAATTGCTGAAGCATCTAACATGGGATGTACTGCTGAGGCTGCTTTTATGGCAACTGAGAAAATCATGTTTGCTCCAGGTAAAGCAGTAAATGCAGGTGGTGTTGCAGTTTCTGGTTTGGAAATGACTCAGAACAGCATGCGCTTAAACTGGATTGAAAAAGAAGTGGATGAGCGCTTAGATCAGATTATGACCAGCATCCATAATGCATGTGTAAAATATGGAACAGAGCCGAATGGCAAAGTAAATTACATCAAAGGAGCTAACATTGGCGGTTTTGTGAAAGTGGCCGACGCAATGATTGCTCAAGGTGTTGTTTAAATTTTTCTGAATGCAACAAATACAGGCCGTCTCCTCCCCGGGACGGCCTTCTTGTAACTTTATCAAAAGAAGAAAATCCTTTGACCTGAAGCTGAAAACTTGATAAACATTGGTATTTTTGCTGCTCACTAAAATTGTTTATTGTGATTGATACACATTCTCACATATACCTTCCGGAATTTAACGAGGACAGAGATGACGTGATCGAACGGGCAAAAAATGCCGGACTTGAAGCTATACTTATGCCCAATGTTGATGGTGAAACCATCGAAGACATGCATCAGCTGGAAGCCAGCAATAAAGGATTTTGTCATGCGATGATGGGCGTTCACCCAACCTCTGTTAAAGCGGATTATATGAATGCACTGAGGGAGGTAAAGAAACATCTGGATGCACGTTCCTATATTGCAGTTGGTGAAATTGGAATTGATTTATATTGGGATAAAACATTTCGCCGGGAGCAGATGCTGGCTTTTGAGCAGCAGATTATTTGGGCAAAAGAATTGGGCTTGCCAATTGTTATTCATTGCAGAGATGCCTTCCCTGAAGTGTTCGAAGTTGTTGACAAATTAATAGATGAGAACCTGACAGGTGTTTTCCATAGTTTTAGCGGCGGGTTGGATGAAGCCAAACGAATTTTAGACTATAAAACGTTTATGCTTGGAATTAATGGGGTGGTCACTTTTAAAAATACTGATCTGAGGGAAACACTTAAGGAAGTGCCGCTGGAAAAGGTGATTCTTGAAACCGATGCGCCTTATTTAGCTCCTGTTCCCAAAAGAGGAAGAAGAAATGAGCCTGCCTATCTCGAACGAATAGCAGAAACAATAGCAAAAGTTCACGAAGTGTCGATTGATGATATTAAAAAGCAAACAACTATTAATGCCAGACAGTTATTTGCCTTATAGTTAAAAACAAGATGAGATGGAAGAAAGAAAGATATTAATAATATATACTGGTGGTACAATTGGAATGGTTATCGATCCTGAAACCAACTCACTAGTACCTTTTGATTTTGAAAGTATCTCCAAACAAGTACCCGAGTTGCGTAAGTTTGACTTTCAGGTTAAAAGTATTTCTTTTGAACCCCTCATCGACTCTTCTGACATGCACCCTGAGGTGTGGATCAAGCTGGTAAGCCTTATTGAGGAAAACTATTCGATGTATGATGGCTTTGTGATTTTGCATGGTACTGATACCATGGCTTATACATCCAGTGCATTGAGCTTCATGCTTCAAAATCTGAAAAAACCCGTTGTACTAACAGGAAGTCAGTTGCCACTGGGTACAATTCGCACAGATGGAAAAGAAAATCTGATTACTGCCCTGGAAATTGCTGCTGCACAAAAAAACAGGCAGGCATTAGTACCAGAAGTTTGCATCTATTTTAAAGATAAACTATTTAGAGGCAACCGAACCACAAAATATAATGCAGAGCATTTCCATGCCTTCCGCTCTGATAACTATCCTCCGTTAGCCGAGGCTGGAATCCACCTGAAGTACAACTATCCCTATATACGTTATACCACTTTGAATGGAACATTTCGGGTGGCTAAAAAAATGGACACCAATGTAGCCTTACTTAGAATATTTCCCGGCATTAATAAAGATGTGGTGAAAGCCGTCCTTAATGCTCCGAATATCAAAGCAGTGGTTTTGGAAACCTATGGATCAGGTAATGCGCCTACCAAGCAATGGTTTTTGGATGCTATTAAAGAGGCATTGGATCGTGATTTAATTATCCTGAATGTGACACAATGTTTAGCAGGTAGTGTTGAAATGTGGCGTTACGAAACCGGTGTTCACCTTCTGGAGCTGGGTGTTGTCAGTGGCTACGACATGACAACCGAAGCTGCTGTAACCAAACTCATGTATCTGCTAGCTAACTGTTCTTCCGTTGATGAGGTAAAAGCAAGTTTGAACAAATCGCTACAGGGTGAGATTCACATTTAAATAGATGCCCGTCGTGTTGATAAAGTTATATTTCATCTATTCTTCTTTTTAATTCTATTTTAGAAACTTAAGCCGAATAGATTTAATAAATTCATGACAGGTGTCATTGATTTATTGACCAGAGTTATACAATGTGTTGCCAATAACGAAAATTAACAGTTCAAAGTTTGTAATTGACTTTTTTTTTGTAATTTGCAACCCTGAAAAATTAAAGGGTTTGAACCTTTTTTGAAACTTTCATTAAGGAAAGAAAGGGGACAACATTAAACTATTTTGAGTATTAACAATACTAATACAAATCAAAATTTTTAGCAGACTATGAAAAAGCTATTTGCGTTTTTAGCAGTAATTGGAATGCTGAGCACTGGTGCCAATGCCGTTTATGCTCAGAACGACGAAAATGTAGCTGGCGAAGCTACAGAACAGGTGACAGAATCACCTAGTGAAGGAACTATGGCCGTTGAAGAAGCAGGTGCCGAAGCGCCAAAGGGAATTCACAAGCAGATTAAAGCAAAATTCATCGAAGGTGGTGCAATGTTTATGAGCTTTGTACTTTTAGCCTTGATTTTTGGTTTAGCAATCTGTATTGAAAGAATCATTTACTTGAATCTTGCTTCTACAAACACTAAGAAGTTGTTACAAAACATCGAGAATGCGTTGAATGACGGCGGTGTTGAAGCAGCTAAAGAAGTGTGTCGTAACACAAGAGGTCCTGTTGCTTCTATTTTCTACCAGGGTCTTGACCGTTTCGATGAAGGTATTGAAGTAGTTGAGAAATCAGTTATTTCTTACGGTTCAGTTCAAATGGGTCTTTTAGAAAAAGGTTTAACCTGGATTTCATTGTTTATCTCGCTTGCTCCTATGCTTGGTTTCATGGGTACTGTAATCGGTATGATCGAAGCTTTCGATAACATTCAGGCAATGGGTACTATTTCTGCAACAGCTGTAGCAGGTGGTATTAAGGTGGCGTTGATTACCACTGTATCTGGTTTGATCGTAGCTATCATCCTTCAGGTATTCTACAACTACATCGTATCTAAAATCGATGGTATTGTAAATACAATGGAAGATGCTTCAATCTCTCTACTAGATATTTTGGTAAAATATAACATGAAAAAATAATTGTCATTATGACTAAGCTTTCAAAAATTTTAAATATTGTATTATACCTGTTGTTAGCGATCACAGCGGTATTTGCCGGAATGTTCTATTTCGGTGGTGAAATACCAGGTGAGACCTACAAAACACCAGTTTATACAGAGTCATTCTTGAACTGGGGTAAATTATTAATTTACATTACAGCAGGTATTTCACTATTATTTGAAGTGTTCCACTTAGTGATGAATCCTAAAAATGCTATTCGTTCTTTGATCTCAATAGCAATTTTGGGGGTAATCGTTTTAGTGGCATATAGCTTGTCAGATGACACGCCGCTTCAACTAATAGGTTATCAAGGTGCTGATAATGTTCCTAGCATGTTGACCATGGCTGGTACAATGCTTTATGGAACCTACTTATTATTCGGAATAGTAATTTCAGCTATTCTATACACAGAGTTATCACGTCTGTTTAAATAATGGCCCGATCCTTTTAGGATCTTAAAATTAATTGTCTATGGCAAAAAGAGAAGTACAAGAAGTTAATGCAGGGTCAATGGCAGATATTGCTTTCTTGTTACTTATCTTCTTCCTGGTAACCACAACCATGGATACCGATACTGGTATAGCAACTCTTCTTCCTCCACCGGTTGAAGAAGAACCAGAAGACACACCTCCTGTAAAGGAGCGTAACGTTTTCACGGTGCTAATTAACAGCCAGAATCAATTATTGGTTGAAGGTAAACCAATGGAGATAAGGGACTTGACAGAAGCAGCTAAAGAATTCATTGTGAATCCACTGGATGATGAAAATCTACCGGAGAAAAACACGAAAGAAGTTGAATTCTTTGGAACTGTTGAAATTGGAAAGGGTATAATATCTCTGCAAAACGACCGTGATACAGAATATCAAACTTATCTAATGGTTCAGAATGAGCTTCAAAGAGCGATTAATGAACTGAGAGATGATTTGTCGAAAAAGAAATTTGGTAAACTTTACGGGGAATTAGAAAAAGAAGAGCAGAAAGCTGTTCGAACTATTTATCCGAGGAAGATATCAGAGGCAGAACCTAAAAACATAGGAGGAAAATAGTATGGCAAAGTTCAGAAAAAAGAAGAGCGGTGGCCAGCAAGCTATTAACACGGCCTCGTTACCAGATATCGTATTTATGTTGCTTTTCTTCTTTATGGTATCAACAACCATGAAAGAGGTAGACTTAAACGTAATTGTTAAGCCTGCGCAAGCAACCGAACTAGTGAAGCTTGAGAAAAAAGAATTGGTTACTTTTATTTATGTAGGTATACCTGCTAAAAAGTATCAGTCTTTATACGGTAGTGAGCCTCGCATTCAGTTAAACGATCAGTTCTCAACTGTTGCCGACATTCAGAGTTACATTGCGCAATCGCGTGATAACATGAGTGAAGCAAACCAGTCAAAAATGATTGTTTCGATTAAAGCTGATAAAGAGTGCCCAATGGGTATCATTACTGACATCAAGCAAGCATTGCGTAAAGCAGCAGCCTTGAAGTTGAATTACTCAGCTGCTGAGTTAATGCAAGACAGATAATTTTATTGTTGTCTAAATATAGAAAGGGAAGCATTTTGCTTCCCTTTTTTTGTCTTATTACTTTTGCTTAGAACCTCTCACTGCATAGTGGTAAAGCTATATTTACTTAGGCTATAGTCAGTTTTTAATTAATTAAGTATCTTTGCAATCCTTGTTAATAGATTAACAAGCTAATTGATTGAAAGTAATTGTAGATGAAGAATATACGTAATTTTTGCATTATTGCTCATATCGACCATGGGAAGAGTACCTTGGCTGACCGACTATTGGGACATACAGGAACTGTAACCGGTAAGGATGCCCAGGCCCAGGTACTTGATGATATGGATTTGGAACGCGAACGTGGTATTACCATAAAGAGTCACGCCATCCAGATGGATTATGAGTTTGAAGGTGAAAAATATGTTTTGAACCTGATTGACACACCAGGACACGTGGATTTCTCTTACGAAGTATCTCGGTCGATTGCAGCCTGCGAAGGAGCTTTGCTAATTGTTGATGCTACTCAAGGTATTCAGGCACAAACCATCTCTAATTTGTATCAGGCCATCGAAAATGATTTGACCATTATACCGGTACTAAATAAGATGGATTTGCCTAACGCAATGCCTGAGGAGGTAGAAGATCAAATTATTGATTTGATTGGTTGCGACCGAGAGGAGATTATCCGCGCCAGTGGCAAAACAGGAGAAGGTGTAGATAATATACTTGCAGCATTAATTGACCGTGTTCCTGCTCCTGAAGGTGATAAGGATGCACCATTACAATGCTTAATTTTCGACTCTGTTTTTAATTCATTCCGGGGAATCATCGCTTACTTTAAGGTTGTCAACGGCTCCATTAAGAAAGGCGATCACGTTAAGTTCTTCAATACCGAAAAGGAATACTATGCTGATGAAGTGGGTGTTCTCCGATTGGATATGGAGCCACGTAAAGAACTAAAAACTGGCGATGTAGGTTATATTATTTCTGGTATTAAAACCAGCAAGGAAGTTAAAGTTGGTGATACCATTACCCATGTAAAAGGTGGATGTAAAGAAGCCATTGGAGGATTTGAAGAAGTAAAACCAATGGTATTTGCAGGCGTTTACCCTATTGATGCAGAAGACTATGAAGACTTACGCGCTGCAATGGAAAAATTACAGCTAAATGATGCTTCGCTAACTTATGAACCTGAGTCTTCAGCTGCATTAGGTTTTGGTTTCCGATGTGGATTCCTGGGATTGTTGCATATGGAGATCATCCAGGAGCGATTGGATCGAGAGTTTGACATGGCTGTAATTACTACTGTACCAAACGTACCTTACGTAGCGCACACCAAGAAAGGAGAAACTATTGACGTTCATACACCATCAGAATTACCTGAGCCAACCATACTTGATAAAGTTGAAGAACCATATATTCGTGCTTCAGTAATAACTAAATCAGAGTACATTGGTCAGATTATGACCCTTTGCTTAGGTAAGCGTGGTACACTTATGAAACAACATTACCTGACTGCCGATCGTGTTGATTTGGAGTTTGAATTACCATTAGCTGAGATTGTATTCGATTTCTACGATAAACTAAAGAGTATTTCAAAAGGCTATGCTTCGTTTGACTATCACCCAATTGAATTCAGAGCTGCCAAACTGGTTCGTTTAGATATTCTGTTGAATGGTGAAAGTGTGGATGCATTATCATCGCTGATACACTTTGATAATGCACAGGTATTTGGACGTCGCATGTGTGAAAAACTGAAGGAGCTAATCCCAAGACAACAGTTTGATATTGCGATTCAGGCGGCTGTAGGAGCTAAAGTAATTGCACGTGAAACAGTGAAGGCTGTACGAAAAGATGTGACGGCTAAATGTTATGGTGGCGATATTTCTCGTAAACGTAAATTATTAGAGAAACAGAAGAAAGGTAAGAAGCGTATGAAACAGGTTGGTAATGTGGAAGTTCCGCAAAAAGCCTTCCTGGCCGTTCTTAAATTAGACTAGTATAAGAATTCCCTTGTTGGGAAGTGGAAATAACTCGGGCTCGTCAAACTTTGTTTGGCGGGCTTTTATTTTTATTAGGGATCGTATCTTATATCCATAATGCAAATAAAGATACGATCCTTTAAAGCTTTTATACTTAACTAATCAAATTATCACTCACATGTGCGTTTGGCTGGTCCAATCATATTCTCGGGCTTTAAAATTTCTTCTAATTCCTCTTTAGAAAGAATACCTTCTTCCAACACGATTTCATAAACACCTTTGCCAGTTTTAAGAGCTTCTTTGGCAATTCGGGTACTATTTTTATAACCGATGTGTGGATTTAAAGCTGTAACAATACCAATACTTTTCAACACCATATTTTCGCAGACATCTTCATTGGCTGTAATGCCATCAATACATTTAGTTCGCAAAGTATCCACCCCACGCATTAGGAACTGTATCGACTCTAATATACTGTGTGCCAATACCGGCTCCATCACATTCAATTGAAGTTGTCCTGCTTCGGCAGCAAAAGTGACAGTCAGGTCATTGCCAATTACTTTAAAACAAATTTGGTTCATTACCTCTGGAATCACCGGATTGACCTTACCTGGCATAATGGATGAGCCAGGTTGCATTGGTGGCAGATTAATCTCATTTAAACCGGCACGAGGACCTGAAGCCAGCAAACGTAAATCATTACAAATCTTTGAAATCTTAACTGCCATTCGTTTGAGGGCTGATGAATAAATAACGTATGATCCGGTATCAGGCGTTGCTTCGACCAAATCAGTTGCCAATACAATAGGATAACCGGTTATTTCACAAAGGTGCTTCACACAGGCATCTGAATAACCATCTACCGAATTAATACCTGTTCCAATGGCAGTAGCGCCCATATTCACTTCGCGAAATAGGTTTGCGTTTTGTGTTAAGCGTTCTATCTCTTCGGATAATGTGATAGCATAAGCACAAAATTCCTGCCCCAATGTCATTGGCACAGCATCCTGCAATTGGGTGCGCCCCATCTTTATTATATCCGCGAACTCATTGCCCTTTTTCTTAAATGAGTCAACCAATTGCTGCAGATGCTCAATTAGTATATAATTCATTCGAATCAGTGACAACTTAATAGCTGTAGGATAAGCATCGTTTGTTGATTGGGACAGATTGACAATATCATTTGGTGAGCAAAACTCGTATTGACCTTTTTCATGCCCCATTAGTTCCAAAGCTCGGTTAGCTATCACTTCATTGGCATTCATATTGGTGCTCGTTCCTGCCCCGCCCTGGATCATGTCAATTGGAAACTCCATATCAAATTTTCCTTCTATCACCTCTTTACAGGCCTGCACAACAGCATTCTTAATTTGTGTATCAACTAACCCCATGTCATAATTTGCTTTAATCGCAGCCATTTTAACTACTCCAAGCGCCCAAATAAAATGGCGATAATGACTTAATTGAGCTGTGGATATATTAAAATTTTCAACTGCACGTTGTGTTTGAACCCCATAGTAGGCATTGATCGGAACTTGTAATTTTCCAATCAAATCACTTTCTATTCGTGTTGACATAACAGATTGTTTTTAGTTTTGTCTTACAAATTTTGACCTTTTTTCAATCTCGAAATATGTCATCCGTCATCTTAAAATTCAGGGTGATTGAGCCAATAAAATAGTTTATTAGCTCAGCACCCCCTCTTTTCAAAATCTTAATATTTCATTTGCCACTTCTAATTGAAAGACGATGCTTTTCAGAGCATCTAATTACAATTTATAAGTTGATGTTTTTTAGGATTTATATGAATAAAATGAGATTAATGCCGTACAACATGGAATCTTACTTTCAATTTTCACGCACTCATTCTAAGTAAATAAAAAAGGAGCCCGAAAGCTCCTTTTTTATTTTGATATAATGGTTGGCAATTACTTGCTTATCCACATTTTAGTTGAGATGAAGTTATCACCAGCATTACCATATGCTTTTTGACGTTCCATTGCTTCATTAATGTTAGTCGTGTTGTTCATACGCTCGCGGTCAGGATAATCTAAACGACGAGGACGAACTCCACCTGTTACACCACCATTATGGTATGGTGTTGAAAAGAATGCATCTGGTGTTTGTTCAACACCTGGCATAGCATCTTTAATGTCATTCCACTTATACTCAGGCAATTCAATGTTTGTGTCATATGAAATACCAGTAGGTGTAACAGCTAATTCTGTTCTGTTCCATAAAGCAAAAGCTTCGTAACCATTTAAGAACAATGACTTCCAACGCTCTAACTGAATGGTTTCTTCAGTAGCAGCACTTAAATTAGCAATGTAGTCAGCTGCCATATCTTCATATGTACGTGTATCTCCTGTTGTTTCTTCATACTTCTTGATGTATATAGAAGGTGAGTTATTGTCGTATAAAGCTGGATATTTAGCAATACTCAACTCAACAGCTTTTGTAAGATTGCTGGCTGCATCTCCTGGTACAGACCATCCTTTTGCAGCTGCCTCAGCTAAAATAAAGTATGACTCATCAGCACCGAAAACAATGGTTGGGGCAGTGCGCGAACCTACTGTTTCAGGATTTACAGCACATAATGTGCGGTATTGCGCATATTCTGCATCATATGTGTAGGAATAAAGTACATTATCACCATCCTTCACTTCTACTTCGTTACCAAGGTTACCTCCTGTTACAAACCAATCGGTAAACACATTAACTCCTTCAACTTTCATTAACCCGCGAACAGAGAAAGACTCATCACCTCCACCTTTTTCAGGGTTGAAAACAACAGGTTTCCAGGCTTCTCCAGGACGAGCGGCTTCTTCGAATGGGTTAAAGTGTGTTTGACCTGTCCATGCTTTAAAACCATCCTGGTTAATAACCTGACATGCTGTATAGAATAAACGAGGATCTTCGTTCTGTTGAGCCAAACGTAAATACTCTTCACCTACAAAAGCGTAAGCAAATCCACCAACCTGACCGTTAATCGCTGAACCTGAACCATTCTCATGGATACCCCAAGGTCCGCCAACAGTTGAGTGATTGACCATTGCAGAGTTAGCATTTGAATAGTCAGTGATAAAACCAGCACTATGAGCAGCTGCTTCTTCAACAACTGTCTTTGCCCAAGCTTCATCAGCTGATGAAGCGCGCATACCAATACGTAATAATACAGAGTTTGCTAAACGTGCCCATGCCTCTTTTTGTCCGTCTGCATCTAGATGACCAAACATGATGTCATAACGGTCTCCAAATACTTCACCATCATCTGAAATCAAGGTATTTCTAGCCTCTTGTAATTTAACTACCATGCTTTTATAAACATCTTCCTGACTGTCGTATTTTGGATAGAAAAGTAACTCATTGTAGCCTAAACCAGCTTCAGAATAAGGAATATCACCATAAATATCAGTTAAACGCTGAAATCCTAATTGTAACATAATGTTGGTTTGAGCAATTTTAACAGCATTCACACCATCTGCATTCTCTCCTTCTAAGGTACGAAGCATGTCAAAACCATCTTTTATCACGTTGGTGTAAACAGCCGACCATTTAGCTTCAGAGAACCCATCTGACAAACCAAAAGCCTGACCGGTACGGTATCCACACTGCGTGATGCCTGACAATGGACCTGTCATAATTAAGTTACCCCGCCACTCTTCGTGTCCGTTACCTGCATACATCAATTGTATTTTACCAAATTGGAAACCAGGCTCTAACTCCTCAACCCTGTTTGGGTTGTCATTAATTGAATCGAATTCATCAGTACAGGCTGTTGTCATCAAGATACCTGCAATGAATAATAATATATTTAGCTTTTTCATGCTTATTAAAATTTCAGATTTAAGTTGAAACCAAAGCTAGCCGGTAAGGCCATGTTACCATACTCAATACCTTGTCCTCCGTTACTAATTGAGAAAGTGGACTGAGGGTCGATATTGTCTGTAGAACGGTATAAGTAACCTAAGTTCTTACCGAATAGGCCAACACTAGCGCTCTTAAAATATTTTGAATCTTTAAACAGATTACCTGGTAAGCGGTAAGCTATGCTTAATTCGCGAAGAGATACAAATGAAGCGTCGTAAACAAACATTTCATCAATACTAGCCAAAGCTCCATAATAATCTTCAGGACGTGCAGTTGTACCCTGACCTTCTAATTCAACCGGAAACCACTCCTGACCAGCTACATAATCAGCTCTTCCTAAAGTAGCTTCATGCTTACCTAATGAATAAGCCGATGCTTCGGTTGCTGAATAAACCTCTCCACCAAACTTAGAATCCAACAATAAGTTTAATGTGAAGCTTTTGTAATTGAATGTATTGCTCCAGCCTAACATGACCGGATGATAAGCACATCCTAATGCAGAATATTCATTTGTAGCCTGTGGTAAACCATTATCGCTCAACACAATTTTACCTTCATCATCACGCACCATGGTTCTTCCCATTATGGTTCCATACTCTTCTCCCACTGCAGCAATAACGTTTACACCAGCACCACTCATTAGGTTTAACTGAGTTACACCGTCGGCCAATTCTTTAACCTCATTAATGTTGTATGAAAAGTTAACCGATGTGTTCCATGAGAAGTCTGCACTGCGATAAGGTGTAGCATATAATACCACTTCCCATCCTTTGTTCTGAATCGAACCTGAGTTAACAATTGCTCTGTTATAGCCTGATGTATTTGAAATATCAATTGGCATAATCTGATCCTCGGCAGTAGAGTTATAATAAGTAACATCTAAACCTAGACGATTATTAATGAATTTCAAATCAGCACCTACTTCATATGAAGTCATGATTGATGGTTTTAAAGCCGCATTAGGCACAACATCGCCATCAATACCTCCAACAACAACATTACCACCCCAACCAGGATGAGCATTATCATCTAATTTATACTGAAGAGCCAGTTGGTAGGGGTCCGTATCAGAACCAACCTGCGCAACCGAAGCTCTCACTTTAGCAAACGTCATCCATTGTGGTAAGTCAACTACTTCAGATACAATAAATGAAGTACTTACTGATGGGTAAAAATATGAGTTGTTATCTGATGGTAAGGTTGAAGACCAGTCATTACGAGCCGATAAATCAACATACAACATGCTGGCATAACGCAATTGAGCTGTACTGTATACTGAGTTGATGCGCTTGCGGCTATACCCAATCTGCTGTGTATTGTTTGAACCGAAACCTGGGCGTTGTAAACCTGGATCTGAGAAACTATCGGAGAAAATGGCTAAGCTTTCGTACTCTCGATCCATACGAGAAGCACCCGCATTAACAGTTAAACCAAACTTATCAGTGAAGTTACGGTCGTAGTTTAAGATAAAATCGTAGTTTGATTCTACCTCGTCTGCTTTCATCATATTAGCACGACCACCTTCATAATATGGCGTACCAATTGGATAGATTGACTCATTGGCAAAGAAAGTCATATCCCCACCGGCTCTTACTTGAGCATTTAAGTGATCAGTAATGTGCAGTTTAGCATTCACCAATGACATTACACGCTTCTTGCGGTAATTATGCTTGATTTCGTTTGTTGTCCAGTAAATATTGCTGTTACCGTTAACTCCTAAACCAACAGGCATTCCTGTAACCGGATCCTTATAATCTTTTAAATGATCTAAAGACACGTTGTTAGGTACACCCAATAACTGCGAGGTTGGGTTAAAAGGTGTTGCTCCCATCATTGCATTCTGTGAATCTTCATCAGTGTAAGCAATTTTAGCATTCACCTCTAAACGATCATTAAATGCTTTAGTTCCACCAGACACATTAAATGTGTTACGGTCATATGATGTTCCCGGAACTAAACCATCATTAGTTGTGTTAGAGTACGACAGACGTAAATTTGCACGTTCAGTATTGTGATTCACGGCTACTGAGTTAGTCCATGTCATACCTGTATCGAAGAAATCACGCTCATTATCATGGAAAACATAGTCGTGCTGATCTCCACGGTAATTAACGTAACTAGCAACATCGCTATACTTAGCACCCCACATAGAAGTCTGGTCGCGCCCGGCATCGATACTTTGTGGTGCCTGACCATTAATCCCCTGTCCGTAAACCTCTTGCCAGCTAGAATAAATACGAGCGCGATCAAAAGTCATGTTTGAGTTAAAATCAACTGTTGTTCCTTGATCGCCTTTACCTGATTTAGTGGTAACCAGAACAACTCCGTTAATGGCACGAGAACCATACAAAGCGGTTGCAGCAGGACCTTTTAATACAGAAATATTTTCAATGTCATCAGCAGCAATACCTGACAACCCGTTACCAGAGTCGATACCACCGTTATTTGAGTCATCTGCATTTGAAAACTGTGTGTTTGAGATAGGTACACCATCTACTACATAAAGTGGCTCATTTGAACCTGACAAGACAGCAGCACCACGAATAATTACTGATGAAGAACCACCTGCACCCTGCGATGATGTGTTAATCTGAACACCTGCCATGCGACCTGACAGTGCCCCCATTGGGTTGGCATCTTTCATGTTTTCGAAAGCCTCTTCACCAACTTCTACAGCAGAATAACCAAGTGCTTTCTTTTCGCGCTTGATACCAAGAGCTGTCACAACAACTTCATCAACGTTCATTACATCCTCTTGCATTGTTACATCATATGATGCACCGGGAGCAATTGCGATTTCTTGAGTTGCAAAACCGATGAATGAATAAACGACAACACCATTGGCAGGTACTTCAAATGAGAATTGACCATCTAAATTGGTAATAGTACCAGTAGTCGTTCCTTTAACCGAAACATTTACACCCGGTATTCCCATTCCAAACTGGTCAACCACGGTACCAGTAATCTGAATTTTAACCTCTTGTATATTCGTAATAATTTTTGCCTCATCTGCTACAATGACAACCTGATTGTCGTATACTTTGAAATCAGCGTTTTCAAGCACTTCATTCAACACGTTTTCAACACTCTCATTGGTAGCATTAACAGAAACTAATTGATTTACATCAACCTGAGCTTCATTGTAAACAAATACCATGTTACTTTGCTCTTCAATAGCACTTAGAAGCTCTTGAAGCGTTACATCCTTAAAATTAAGGTTAACCTTTTGTTCTTTCAATCGGCTTGATGCGAAAGCATCATTCGAACCTAAAACCATGATTAGGCAGGCTAATGTTCCTGCTTTAACCATTTTTTTGGCTCTACCCGAGAAGAAGGATTTCCATTTCCCAGTGAAATTCATAAATTAGCAATTTAATTAAGTGATTAAAAAAAGTTTTAAAGGGTGTGTTTTTGACGGAGCGCACCCTTTTCTTTTATTATTCTTTATAAAACTTGACTTGATTATTCTCAATACTATAACTCAATCCGGATAAATCACACAAGGCTTGATAAACCTGTTCTGCATTGGTATCCAGCATTAGTTTTCCACTTAGTTGGGTAGGCATTTTCAATAGCTCGTTGCTTATTGCTATATCACAATTATAGTAGTGTTCTATTTGATGAATTAACGTTCGAAGGTTATTCTTTTCAAGGGTTAAAAAACCTTCTTTCCAAGAGGTATAAATAGATGTATTTACATGTTGCACATCTAATTGTCCACTATTATTGACAAACAAACTCTTTTCACCTGGCTTAAGAATAACCCTTTCCTTATTAAATACTGCGTTTTCCTCAACTTGCAAAGACCCTTCAACCAACACAGCCGAATTCACTGCACTGCCTGCATAAGAGCGTATATTAAAAGATGTCCCTAAAACTGTGTAAGTTAATTCATTTGTTAATACCCGAAAAGGTTGTCCTTCATTGTGGGTTACATCAAAAAAGCCTTCACCAAGCAACATCACGTCTCTGCTATCAGTACCGTTAAAATGATTTGGAAACACCAACTGACTTCCTGCATTTAACCAAACTTTTGTACCATCAGCAAGCGCCAATTGCGCTGTTTTGCCATAAGGCACCTGAATTTGATTAAGTTTATGTTGCTCCTTATCCTCTATTTTGTTTTCTACAATTTGATTTTTTTCGACAACAAATTGTTTCCCATCTTTATCAGCTTCTATACTAGAATGGTTTTCATTTAAGGTGATTTGCTGTCCATCAGCAAGGCGCAATACTGTATTAGTACCTTTAAGCTCATTGGTGTTTAGCATTGACAAATAATCGGTATCTGAAGAATTAAACAATTGCGATGCCACAACAAGAACAATTGAAATTGAAGCTGCTATAGATACAAATCCGATTAGTCTGCGGGACTTGTTGGTTACCTTCTTCTCTAATTCAAATTTATTGGCAAATCTGACCCATTCATCTTCAGCTTGCATTTCATCCTTCGTTTCAAGCTCAGACTTTAACTTCTTAAATAAAGATTTATTAGCATTATTTGCCTTTAACCAATCACCAAGTTCAGCAATTTCATTGACTGAAGCCATTCCTGACACATAACGCGCGATAAGTACTTTAATATGTTGATTTGTTTCTTTCATCTTCATGCCTTACACCTCTACTACAATCAACTTTTAATCCCCCCACACTTTTTTATCATCTTTTTTTACACCTATTGAATTAAGGCAAAATCGTCAGGATGAAAATGGCGGTTTTCAGATGCTTCAATTTAGCTCGTAAGGTTTTATTTGCCAGAGTAATGTGTCGCTCAACTCCTTTTGTAGAAATATCTAATTGTTGAGCTATTTCGCTGTGCGATTGTCCTTCTATTTTTGATAATTTATATACCTCTTTGCGTTTTTGAGGTAGTTCATCAATGGCTTTTGCTATTTGTGAGAACACATAAAATGAGTCAGAATCAGTTTCTTCTAAATCAAAATCCTGTCGATACACAAGATCAATCGATTCGTAATGTTTTGCAAACTCAATGAACTTCTCTTTTACCTTATCGTGCTTTATTTTGTTAAGACACTGATTTCTAATAGCTCGATATAGAAGTCCTCCTATTGATTGTTCAAGATTAATTGAACTACGGTTATTCCATAAGTTTATAAAAGCATCCTGAACAATATCTTCAGCCTCATCTGATTGATTGATAAATAGAGATGCATAATTAAACAAACGCTTATAATTCGTTTTGTAAAAACCTTGAAATATATCAAGATCTCCACCTTTGATTTTTTGGGCAATTACTCTTTCCGGCACCATACAACTTAGGATTAAAGTCGCAATTGTTAGCTGTGTGTTATCAATGGCGCCGAAAGTAAATTTTACAGGTTGCCCGCACAATGGACAAATGTTCAGCTAAGTAAACAAATGTAATGACATCACATACCTAATTGTATCACTGTCCTTTACAAAAAAGCTATTAGAGCTCTTTTATAACTTTTTAACTATTTGAATGTGACAGGCATCAGCAAAATATGGGAAAAGCCATGGTCACTCATAGCCTTTATGAATTAAAGTTGCATAAAAAAAGCCCCTCAGTGATGAAGGGCTGTATACTTTCAACTAAATCTGTTTGAATCAAATTATTCTTTTTGCTCCAGTTCATTGACATCATACGATTTCAATGGATTTTTAGCTAACTCAATATTCACCTGACGATTTCGACAAACATCTACTGCTAAATAAACAGCTTGCTTAAATGAATCGGCATTGGCCTTATCCTGCCCTGCAATTTCAAAGGCAGTACCATGATCAGGTGATGTACGTATAAATGGTAACCCAGCTGTGTAGTTCACACCTTTAGAGAAAGTTAAAGCTTTAAAAGGCGCGAGACCCTGATCGTGATACATGGCAAGTATTCCATCAAAGTTTCTGAATTGATCGCTGCCAAACAACCCGTCAGCCGGATATGGTCCCAAGGCCATAATACCTTCTTCTTTTGCTTTATTCAATGCCGGGATAATTACTTCCTGCTCCTCGCTGCCTAATACACCTCCATCACCTGCATGTGGATTTAGTCCTAAAACAGCAATCCTTGGTTTTCGAATCGAAAAATCCTGTTGTAAAGCAGTGTTTAAAGTACGAAGCTTTGATAGTATGCTTTCTTCGGTAATTTTACCAGCTACATCTTTAATTGGTACATGACCGGCAACAACACCCACTTTCATATGCTCTGAAACCATTAACATCAATGCTTCTCCCTCTCCGGCTGCCTGGTGCAGATACTCTGTATGTCCGGGAAAGTTAAAAGCATCCGATTGAATGTTTTCCTTGTTGATGGGAGCGGTTACTAAAACATCAATTTTTCTTTCCTTAAGATCTTTAACAGCACGTTCCAAAGCCTTGAAAGCAGATTCTCCCCCAATAGAGGTTGACTTGCCTAATTCAACCCGAATATTATCATCCAGGCAATTGATGATGTTAACACGCTTATGATGCGCGTCATCGACACTATTAATACTGTTTAAGCTAAAATTAGGAATATTAAGTGCTTTACGGTGATACGCTGCAACCTTTGATGAACCATAGATTACTGGAATAAATGATTCAAAAATGCGGGCATCAGAAAGGGTTTTAAAGATAACTTCATATCCAATACCATTAATATCTCCATGGGTGATTCCCACTTTTATTTTTTGCATGCTCATATTTTCAATTTTTCTGACAATAACTTTGATGTCAGCTATCGGGCACTAAAATTAATATAATTTGCCAAACTAGCACTTGCTTCTTATGAACTGATAAAGCATTCGTACACCGACTCCTGATGCACCGGATCCACGATAACTATCTTCTTTTTTAACAAATGCTGGTCCCGCAATATCAAGATGTATCCATGGACTATCCACAAAGTGTTCCAGGAATTTACCAGCTGTAATGGCTCCAGCTTCTCGTCCGCCAATATTTTTAATGTCGGCTACTTCAGACTTTATTAATTCGCCATATTCATCCCAAAATGGAAAACGAACAACACGCTCATGAACACAATCACCTGCTCTTTCTAATTCGTCGAATTCTTTATCGCTCGCTGTTCCCATACTGATAGTAGCATATTGCCCAAGTGCCATTACAGCACTTCCTGTTAAGGTTGCTAAATCAATTACTAATTCAGGATCATACTTCTTAGAATAAGACAAGGCATCAGCCATGATCAAACGTCCTTCGGCATCAGTATTCATTACCTCTACGGTTTTGCCGTTATGCATGGTCAAAATATCACCAGGTACAATGGCATTCCCACCTGGTCTGTTATCTGTTGCCGGAATAAGTCCAATCAGATGAACCGGTAGTTTGTTTGCTGCAACCGCTACAAATGTACCGACAACCGAAGCTGCTCCACCCATATCGGCCTTCATATCATCTAAACTTCCCGGAGGTGTCTTCAAGTTAATTCCACCTGTGTCAAACACAACACCTTTACCTACCAACACGATTGGTTTTTTATTTTTCGCATCTTCGGGTTTCCACTCCAGAATATGAAATAGAGGCGGATCTATACTTCCCTGATTAACACCTAACAAACCACCGAACTTAAGGGCTTCTATTTTTGATTTATTAAGAACATCAACATCAAAACCATGAACTGCTCCAAGCTCACTAATCGTATAAGATAATTCTTCAACGTTTAATGTGGATACCGGCTCATTCACAAGGTTTCGCGTTACAAATACAGAATATGTCAGACGACGCAGCTCATCCAAATCTCCTTGATTAAGTACTGATGAAGCCACAAAGATCTCAGGTTCATCCGTTGATTCTTTTTTCTCCGTTTTATATTTATTGAACTGATAGGTGGATAATGCGATTCCTTCTGTCAGTGCCAGACAAAATGCTTTATCACCTGCAACATCATAAACACAAACTTTACTTTGCTTGTCGTTTTTTAAGCTTTTGAAAATCGTTGCACCATCTTTTCGCAAGTCTTCGTATCCTTTGTTATTGGCTTCGTCATCACTAACAACCCGCACATAATAAACAATGCTGTAATTTTGAATAGTAATAAGCTTGTCTTTTGCTTCCACCTTATCCTCAACATAGGCTAAAGCATCGTTGTTAAACCCGAAATCTTTTAACACACTGGTATCTTTTACCAGAAAAACATTTCTTACACCTTCAGGGCGTTCGCCTGTATGTTTAATCGATAGTTGCATAATAAAAACCTTATTCGTTTAACTCAGCTAAATCATCATTCTGATTTTGTTGCTGCGCTTTAAAATATTCTCTTATCATTACTTTCTTCATCTCCCGATGAAGAATTAATTCGGTAAGGGCATCTTCGTATGAAACATCACCCATTTCTTTTTGATAGATCATTACTTGTTCTTCTGTAACATCTATACGATATAAAAAGTTAAGAAACTGTGAATAATATTCACCCATGATGTCAACAACATGCCCTTTCATCTGGTTAAACACCTCATCATAAAATCCTTCAACATTTCCTGAAAATTTTACTTCGAACCCAAACTCGGCAAAATCTTTTATGACCTGAGCCGCCGTTTTTCGAATTAAATCTTCCCGGCCACATGCTTGCTGCAAGGCTTTACGATTAAGTTGAGGTATCATAACTTATTTCGATTGAAGGGTGTACATAACTGCTTCCATCTGCCTGATTTTATCTCTTTTATCAGGTTTCTCAGGAGAGTACACAAAACCATCAGTTATGACAACTCGATTAGTCTTTTTATTGTGATGTGCCTGTAGGATAAACGGACCTCCCATCAGATCATTCTGCACTTTCCATAGGCCTCTCAACTCAACCACATCATTTCCATTCATTTCAGTTTTTTTGTAGATAACAGGAAAAGCATGTTCGGTGGTCATATAAGAACCATCGGATGGTCCCGGAACGTTTTTGTGCAGGATTGAATCTCTTTTATTTAAAAGATACTCTTTTGAAAAAGTGCCTTCACCAACATATGGAACTTCATACATAAACATTCCCTGAAATCCCCAATCAGCTGCCTCATTCATCCAAATAAAGGAATTGGTTGACTTTTTATTACTCAAACTGGCAGGAACGTGCATGCGCACATTAAATAAGGAATCTACTCTTTTAATTAGTTCATCACTTGGATATTTCTTGTAAGAAGCTATATAGCGATCGCGTTCGGCCTTATTAAAGAAGCTCAGTATCTTAAGTTGATGCTCTTCTACCAATGCTTTTAACGTAGCTGTATCTTTAGCCGTAATGTTAACAAATGCCTGCGGACGAGCCCACCTGTCTTTATAATATTTCACAGCATTTTCTTCAACCTCATTACCCACAGTTACTACAACCAGGTTTCGCAATGTTTTCATAAATGATGAAAATGAGCGGTGTGGGGCTACGCTCATCTTAAAATATGGTTCTTCTTGCGGTAAGCCAAGATAAACCTCTCTTAATACTTCCTGTAACTCAACACCACCAGCTGATGCTTTAATTTTATCGTCCATTACAACAAGTAACTCACCAGCCTTACCTGCCACATTTGGTTTATATCCTGTACTTTTATCTTTACATGCAAACATGCTTAAAACAAACAATGTCAACAGCAGATATCTCATGTTTTTCATAACTGAATAATTTAATTACTGATATAGTTTTTTGATTTGGTTGTCACTATAAAGTCGGTTAACTTTTAAAACAGGCTTGTTTGTTTTAAATACTTCCTCGGTAACAAAAAAGTAGCCATCTTTCTTTTTCGGCCGCCAAACAATTAACTTCTGATCGATGTACAAATTTCGATTAGGCAGCTTGTTCCAGTACATTATATCACTTATCCGACAATGATTGTCAATAGCAATTTTATGGAAAAACTCTCCTTTACTCACTTCATGAACAATTTTTTCGCGTCCGTTTTTATCACCTACAGGTAATGCTTTACTTAATGGAGGCGTTGCTTCTTCTAATAGTTTTTGTGCCCGCACAAAATGAATCACTCCTTTCTTTGGAAGAAATAAACAAACAGCCTGATTATTAACCGGAATATATCCTTTTTTATACGAAGGATTTAACCACTCAATAATTTCTCGCGAAGTTTGAGAAGCCTTTTCTATTTGGTTAAATGTAAGCGATTTGTGAATATAAACTGTATCTACCTCGTCAAACTTTAACATGGCCGGATTTGGACTGATATCATGCTTTTGATAATTGTTCATCACATAATTAACAGCAATAAAAGCAGGAACATAGCTTTGAACAGCCTTTGGAAGATATGGTTGTAATTCCCAAAAGTCTGTTTTACCTCCAGATCGTTCAATGGCTTTTTGAACCACTCCAATACCACCATTATATGCAGCAAGTGCAAGTTGCCAGTCATTTAAGTTTCGATAAAGGTATTTCAGATAACGACACGCCGCTTCGGTGCTTTTAACTGGGTCACACCGCTCGTCCACATAATTATCGACCTGAAGTTCAAACATTCGCGACGCGTGATACAGAAACTGCCACAAGCCCATTGCTCCTGAGCTTGATTTGGCCTTGGGTTCGAGTGCCGATTCTACAATTGCAAGATACTTTAATTCAATTGGCAAATCATACTTTGTCAGGTATTCCTCAAACAATGGAAAATAGTACTCTGCCCTACCAATAATATTGGCCAGATGATTGCGCCGTTTAACTGTGTACACATCAATAAAGGCCTGAACTTTGGGATTGTAGTCTAATTTTACCATAGATGTTTTACCAAGCTCATTCAACCGCTTTTCATACATCCACGCAGGATAATGCGGAAAAGAACCACGATGGATTTCCTGCGCCCCAATCTGCTTGCTTATAACCAATAAGATGGTAATGACTAACAATCGTAACATTAGTAAATAATCTTTATATGGCCAGAATATATACGAAAGGCCGACCCTCATAGAGGATTGGCCTACGTGAAATTATTAACAAAGTGACTTTTTTACTTTGAAGAATCGTCGATGGCCTCTTTTTTCGAATCACCATCTGATTTCTTATCATCTTCGTTTCGTGCTTTCTTGAATTCTTTCATTCCCTGCCCTAACCCTTTCATCAACTCAGGAATTTTACGACCTCCAAATAAAAGAACTAAAGCTAAAACAATTAAAATCCATTCCTGTGGCCCTAAGCCACCTAATAAAATAACGAAAGAAGTATTCATCTCTATAAAGTTTTATACAAATTTAATAAACTCGCCTATTTAATGAAAGCCTTAAAGATATCATTTCCATTGGCAAATATTAGCAATCCCAATAACAAAATCATTCCGGTTATTTGAGCGTACTCCATAAACTTATCTCCGGGTTTACGACCAGTTACCATCTCGTAAAGTAGGAATAATACATGACCACCATCTAAGGCAGGTATTGGTAGTATATTCATAAAGGCCAGAATCATTGATATTAGAGCTGTATTGGACCAAAACACATACCAATTCCACGTTGAAGGAAATAATTTACCCATTGCTCCAAAGCCACCTACTTGCTTAGCACCTTCTTTTGTGAAAATCAAACGTAGCTGCTTCACATAACCCACTAAAATATCTAAACCTTTTGCTATGCCTTTCGGACAGGCTTCCCAAAATCCATATTCATGGCGCTGTATATCCACATAGTTTTCGACCGACACCAAATAAAATCCAATCTTACCTGATTTAGGAACAGTCAGATTCAGTGTCATTGGAGAATTATCTCTTATAATACCTACGTCAATATCTTTTTCAATATTTTCAACCAGAGCATTTGTAAACTCATTATAAAATGCTGTGGACTGACCGTTAACAGTTACAATGCTATCTCCTGTCTGTAATCCGGCTTCATCAGCCTTGGAGCCACTCATTAAGTCCTTCACAACTACCGGAAACCTGACATCTGCAAAGAGTTTAACCTCCTCAGCTATCATTTTTTGATCATATCCTTTCGGAATTGACAATTGAATCTGATCCGATCCTCTCCGAACAGTTAATTCCTTTGCATTTTCCAAAAGTATAAAACGTGCAATGTCTCCACTTGACTCGACAATATGATCATCCACCTTAAGTACGACATCTCCATTCTGAAGCCCAAGATCCTTAGCTACTTCATGATAATATAATCCGTACTTGGCCGATTGAACTGGAATATATTGTTCTCCCCAGGTATAAAGTACCATCCAGTAAATAAAAAAGGCAGTAATGAAGTTAACTAACACCCCTCCTATCATTATCATCAAACGTTGCCAGGCAGGTTTTGACCGAAACTCCCAAGGTTTTGCAGGCTGAGCCATTGCTTCTTTATCCATGGACTCATCAATCATGCCTGATATCTTCACATATCCACCTAAAGGCAACCATCCGATACCGTATTCAGTTTCACCTTTTTTGTATTTAAATAAGGTAAACCAAGGATTGAAGAACAAATAAAATTTCTCAACTCTGGTCTTAAATAATCGTGCAAAAAAGAAATGACCAAATTCGTGCAGTATTACTAGTATAGATAAACTAAGTAATAACTGTACGGTTTTTATAAAAATTTCCATTAATGTTTAATTTTCTAATTTCAAGCAACAAATATATTCTTTTCAATCAAATAAGTAATTGAATATTTTACCATCTGACAACTTCACCACAGAACTATAACAAGTCAAGTTGGATTTTGGCTCACTATAATTACTTTTTATCTATTATCTGCTCAGCAATCGCTCTTGCTTCTGCATTACTTTGCAGATAATCATCTAACGTTGGTTGATTAATAAACGATGCCTTCATCATTGTTTTTTCAATCACATCAGACATTTCTACAAAACCAATTTTTTGTTTAAGAAACCCGTCGACAGCTACCTCGTTAGCAGCATTTAATATACAAGGTATATTTCCTTCTTTTTCCATAGCCTGATAAGCCAAATCCAGGTTACGGAAAGCTTTTACATCTGCCTTTTCAAAAGTCAACTCCGGATAATCCAGGAAACTAAACCGCGGAAAATCAGACTTAAACCTTGCCGGAAATGTCATAGCATACTGAATTGGAACACGCATATCAGGCAATCCAAGTTGCGCTTTTAAAGAGCCGTCTTCAAACTGTATTAACGAATGAACAATTGATTGAGGATGAACTACCACTTCAATATCTTGCGGCTTAACATTAAACAACCAGCGTGCCTCAATAGCTTCCAATCCTTTGTTCATCATCGATGCACTATCAATTGTAATTTTATCGCCCATTGTCCAGTTAGGGTGATTCAGTGCCTGGCATCGTGTTACTTTTCTAAGGAAATCAATTTTCTTACCACGAAAAGGTCCTCCTGAAGCTGTGAGTATTATTTTTTCTATCGGATTATGAAACTCTCCGGCCAGACATTGAAAAATGGCCGAATGCTCTGAGTCAACGGGCAAAATGCTTACTTTATTCTCCAGTGCCAAACGTGTAATAATATCACCGGCCACAACTAATGTTTCCTTGTTTGCAAGGGCAATTTGTTTACCAGCCTTAATTGCATTAACCGTAGGTAAAAGACCTGAAAAACCAACCATTGCAGTCAAAACAATATCAATGGAATCATTTTGTACAACCTGGGCTATAGCTTCTTCACCTGCATATACTTTAATATCCGTATCTGCTAATGCCTCACTTAGCTGTTTATACTTTTCTTTATTTGCTATGACTACTATATTCGGATCGTACTTAACAGCCTGTTCAATTAATAAATCAAGATTATTATTGGCTGTTAATACTTCAACTTCAAATTGGTCAGGATGTGCATCAACCACATCAAGCGCTTGTGTTCCAATTGAGCCTGTCGAGCCCAATATTGCTATTTTTTTTGACATTAAATATTCTGTTGTGTATGTATATCGTTATTCAAACGACATGTATTGTTCTGCATCTAATGGTACACCGTTATACCACAATTCGAAATGTAAATGAGGCCCTGTGGTCAATTCGCCTGAATTACCAACATTGGCTATTGCTTCTCCGGCCTGCACATTCTCCCCCATTTCCTTAAGCAAACTTTCGTTGTGCTTGTAAATAGATATTAAGTTATTGGAGTGTTGAACCTGAATTACATAACCTGTTTCAACCGTCCAGCCAGTAAAAATTACAGTACCATCCAGCACTGCACTCACCCTACTACCGGGCTTTGCTACTATATCTACACCATAATGCCCCTGCGTTTCTCCAAACTTATTCACCACAACTCCCTTTAGAGGCGTGAAAAGAAAGCTATGTTCCAACTCAAATTTCCTACTTCTGTTGTCAAATACAGCCAGATTAAATTTCTCCTCCTTTTCAACTTGTTCTCTGAAAATTGAATCTTCCTCCGACTTTTTAAAGACAACGTTGTTCTTATTTTCGTCATCCCCAGCATCTTTCACATTTTCCGGCAATGCTCCCTCAGGAACACCACCCGACATGATTGTCCGTATATCATTGAAAAAGCGATCCCGTCTCTCAACTTCCAAAATAAGACTATCCACGCGTTGAGAATTTTGTATGATCAAACGTCGTTGGTGTCCATCAGGGTAACCTGGAATATATTCTCGCAATCCGGTAAAAGCAATAAGAAAAATAACCAGAACGATAAGTACTGATAAACTTACTCCTACAATCGTAAATACGTTAAGACGAGAGAGTCGCATACCAAATACCTCTTCATAAGTCTGTTCATTAAATATTGCCAAACGATACTTATGTCTCAGTTTATCAACTAATTTCTTTCCTTTTTCCTCTTTTCTCATTAACCATTTATTCAGAACAAGCAAAGGTAAAAAATCTGTTTAGATTACATTGAAAAACGACTATTTAACTCAAATATTAAAGATGTATGTTCACCCAACTTCTATTACTTAAACAAATACAAAACAATACCAACATACCGCAAATAATCCATCATATAAATTACCGATCCGATTAAACTCAAGTCATTCGTCACAAAAATAAGCACATTCATGGAAGCTAATTTCATTCATCGTTACGAAAAAACACATTAACCTAAGAAAACATTCCCTTTATGGAATACACTTAAAATCCTTTGGTCAACTGCTATTACACACCTACTTTTATATCGGAAAACAAAACACCCGGACGGTACTAAACAAGCTAAAAGGATAGAGTTATGATTATTAAATTAATTACAGCACTTGGGGAGATTCGTATGCATCATAAAGTGGCCGGGATTGAATTTCCTCGTAAAAATGAAGTTCAGGTTATATTTAAAGACACATTTGCTGACCTGCTAATCCCAATATCTCCCGATATGGATACGCAGTTACTCGTAGGTATCTTTTATGACTATATGAGTCAGCCTGAAAGCAAATTAGCTATTGCCTAATCGCAGAATAAATCATTTTAGTTTAAACTACAGCTCCCAGTGGTTGCTGTAGTTTTTTTATATATTTAGGATTGTTAACCATCTGAAATCGGAATGAAAGTCTTATTATTAATTTGCGCATACTCAATCATGTTTACCCTTGCTCTATCACAAGATAGAATTACAGGATTAAACCACGCAACAAGAAGTGAGGTTATAGCACAAAATGGAATGGCCTGCACGAGTCACCCTTTGGCAACGCAAATTGCAATTGATATTTTAAAACAAGGCGGTAACGCAATAGACGCTGCAATCGCAGCTAATGCGGCTCTTGGATTAATGGAACCTACAGGATGCGGTATTGGAGGCGATCTGTTCGCAATAGTCTGGGATGCTGACTCAAAAGAATTATATGGATTAAATGGTAGTGGCAGATCTCCTCAAAGTCTCAATATTGACTATTTCTCTAAGCACCAAATAAACAAGATACCATCATACGGACCATTACCGGTCAGTGTTCCGGGATGTGTTGATGCTTGGTTCGAATTAAATAAGCGTTTTGGACAACTTCCAATGAAAGATATTCTTGCTCCTTCTATTCGTTATGCCAGGCAAGGTTTTCCATTAAGTGAGTTAATTGCTTACTATTGGGGGCGTTCAATTGAGTTTCACCGGAATTACCCCAATGTTATTGAGACTTATTCAATTAATGGAAAAACTCCTGCAAAGGGTGATATATTCAAAAATCCATATCTCGCTGAAACCTACGAACAAATTGCAGAACACGGTCGTGACTACTTTTATAAAGGTAAATTAGCTAAAGTGATTGCTAATTTCATTCAGGAGCAGGGAGGTTTACTAAGGATAGAAGACCTGGCCGATCACAAATCTGAATGGGTCGAACCAGTTTCTATTAATTATCGTGGTTATGACGTTTGGGAATTGCCTCCCAACGGACAGGGCATTACTGCACTTCAGATGCTAAACATACTAAAAGGATATAACTTTGATTCGAATGAGTATGGAACAGCCAGACACTTACACCTTGTAACAGAAGCTAAAAAGTTAGCTTTTGAAGACAGAGCCCAATATTATGCAGACATGCAAAAACAAAGTGTTCCTGTTAAAGTGCTTATTTCAAATGAATATGCTGACAACAGACGAAATCTGATCGATGAAAATAAGGCCGGATTATATAAGGCTGGTAAAATAAGTGATGGTGAGACAATATACCTGACTGTTGCCGACAAATTGGGCAATATGATATCGCTCATACAGAGCAATTACAGAGGTATGGGATCAGGCATGGTGCCACCTAATTTGGGTTTTATGCTACAAAACAGAGGTGAATTGTTTTCATTAAACCCAAATGATGCTAATGCTTTAGAGCCAGGAAAAAGGCCTTTTCATACAATTATACCAGCGTTTGTTACCAAAAACGGCCAGGCCTTAATGAGTTTTGGAGTGATGGGTGGTGATTTTCAACCGCAAGGACATGTTCAGATATTAATGAATATTATTGACTTTGGAATGAACCTCCAGGAAGCTGGTGACGCGCCAAGGTTCAGCCACCAAGGCTCATCGCAGCCAACAGGCACCAAAGTTAAAAATAAGGGACAAATCAATGTTGAAAGTGGCATTAGCTCCGAAACAATTCTAAATCTAATAAAGATGGGACATAAGGTCGGTTATCAACCTGGCAGTTATGGTGGATACCAGGCTATTTGGTACGATGCTAAAAGAAAAATTTATATAGGCGCTTCGGAAAGCAGAAAAGATGGAATGGCAGCTGGTTATTAACACTTGACATTTCATTCAAGTTTTAATTATTTACAGGAAATAATATGACGTCAAACCCCAAAAGTAGTCCATTAATCAAAAAAACTTTATGGCTTAGCACTTTTTAAGTATTTTAAATTCTTCGTAACGTCAGGCAATATGAATTGGAAAAACATCTTTGTCAAGAAAAATACTCTACTCCGCCGTTTTAAAAAGGTTGAGCCTATCTTATATGATCTTATCACACCGATCAATCGATATATTGGACAACAATATTTCGATACAACGGCCTTGCAACTATGCAAACTAATTGAGGCTAACTATGTTATAATAGGAAAGTATTCAGCAACTGATAACTCTGTTGAATCAATAAGCTTTACTGATGGAAAAAATAACTTACCGAATATCATTTACAGCTTAGATAACACACCTTGTGATAATGTTATAGGTAAAAACACTTGCCGAATTACATCTGGAGCCTGGGAAAAATTTCCAAGTGATAGTTTTTTAGTTGAAAAAAAGATAGAAGGGTATATTGGAATTCCGCTTTTCAACTCGGGCTATCAACCAAACGGTATATTTATTGCCTTATTTAATGACCCAATAAAACAAGCTGAAGTTATCGAATCCCTGGTTTATATTTTTACGCCTAGGATGAGTAGTGAGATAGAGCACAAGAAGGCTAAAGATGAACTTAACTTGCGTAACAATGAACTGGAGATAACTCATCTTGAGCTAAAGAAGAAAAACAATGAGTTGGATATATCTCTTCAAAAACTCAATGAAGCTCAGAAAAAATCTAAGGAGAATGATCATCTGAAATCAACATTTCTGGCCAATTTGAGTCATGAGATACGAACACCAATGAATGTGATTATAGGTTTCTCTGAATTATTACGGGCCGATTCGTTAAGCACAGAAGAACGTGATGAATATATCAGTATCATTAACCTGAATGGCCTTCAACTCCTGAAGGTGATGGACAACCTTATTGATATTTCTAAACTTCAAACCCGTTTGATACAAGAAGGCCCTAAACAGTTTAACCTTAACGAACTGCTTGAGAATATGCTCAAGCATTATATGCGCGAAGTAAAACTGATGCAAAAACCATTAAAACTATACCTTGAAAAGGGCCTGGAAGATCAGAATGACCACATAGTTACAGACCAACAGGGACTTTTAAAAGTATTAAATCACCTTTTGGATAATGCGGTTAAGTTTACAATGAAAGGTTGGATTAAATTTGGTTATACAATTAATGATGATCAACTTCTATTTTCAGTTAAAGACACCGGAATTGGTATACCTGAAGGTAAAGAGGAAGTTATTTTCGATATGTTCAGGCAAGTATCCACCAATCATACCCGCGAGTTTGGCGGCAATGGTTTAGGATTGGCTATATCAAAAAAGTATATTGATACGTTGGGTGGTAAAATATGGATAGATAAATCATACAAAGAAGGCGCTCATTTCTGTTTTACTATTCCCTTTGAAAAAACGAAACGCATCCCGAACGAAATTCCTAAAACAAGCCTGATGTAAACCTAGAAAGCAGCCATTAACAAACCAATATCTTTATAAGGAATATTGAAGTGACGCCCAATATAGCTATTGGTTAAGATACCTTTGTAAAGATACATTCCATGGCTTAGCCCAACATCTTCTTTAATCAGATGATGAACCCCTCCCGCTTCTGCAAGTCGAAGAATTATCGGAGCAAAGATATTACTTAAGGCTATTGATGACGTTCTTGATACTCTTGAGGCTACATTGGGAACACAATAATGAATAACACCGTGCCTTGTAAATACTGGTTTATCAAAGTTAGTGCAACGACTGGTTTCAAAACAGCCTCCCTGATCCATACTCAGATCAATAATTATCGATCCCTTCTTCATGTTGGAGACTTGCTCCTCCGTTACCATAAAAGAACGGCCTGTCTGCAGGTAACGTAAGCTACCCAAAACAGCATCGGCACTTTGCAGTGCTTTCTCCAACGCATGTGGATGCAATACTGAAGTAAAAATTCGTTGTCCCACATTACGCTCCAATTCACGCAGACTGTGATAAGAATTATCGAATACTTTAACTGATGCTCCAAGACCTAATGCTGCCTTAGCCGCATACTCTCCAGCTGTTCCTGCTCCTAAAATCACTAAATCAGACGGAGATATTCCGGTTACACCACCTAATAATACACCTTTACCGTTATGCGCTTTACTAAGGTATTCACTGGCTATCATTACAGAAGCTGTTCCCTCTATCTCACTCATACTCCTTATAACAGGATAACAGCCATTATCGTCTTTCAAAAGCTCAAAAGCAATGGCATTTAAACGCCTGTCAAGCATTCTTTGTATTGACTCACGCGACTGATTATATAGATTCAATAAGGATATAACTAACTGGTTCGCATCCAGCAAATCAACTTCTTCCTCTGTTAACGCCGACACTTTAAGGATGATATCGGCTTTTAATACCTGTTTCTTTTCTTTGATAATCTGTGCTCCCCCTTCGGCGAAGTCATGATCGAAATAATGGGCTTTGTCTCCCGCACCTGACTCAAACAAAACGGTATGGCCATTTGCTACTAAAAGCTCAACGCCCTGCGGTGTTAATGCCACCCTATTTTCAAAAGAAGAACTTTCTTTTGGTATACCAATAATTAATTTTTTCTTTCGCCGTCCCACTTCAAGCATCTCCTCCTGCGGAAGTAAATTTACCTGACCTAAGGGAAAATATGAAGTTTTACCGCCCATCATAAGCCGATTATTTTCCTGTATAACAAGGTATCAAGATAACAAAAAAAGCTCAATTAGTTCTTACTTTTTCTGTACTTCTATTTTTCTTCTCCCGTCTGGAAGTTCTTCCAATGTCAGCTCCAACCTTCCTTTGGGTAAAAGAGAAGCTATTTTTTCAGGCCATTCAATCATGCAATAGTTTCCTGAATATAAGTAATCTTCATATCCCATATCATAAGCTTCTTCTTCCTCTTTTAAACGGTAAAAATCGAAGTGAAAGACTATATTATCCTCGCGCGTATGATATTCATTAACAATAGCAAAACTCGGACTATTAACAGTATCTTCTACATTCAAATGCTCATATAAGGCTTTTATAAAAGTGGTTTTTCCAACTCCCATTGGTCCATAAAAAGCAATCACACGTTCATTACTGTATTTTGATAAGAAATCCGCTGCTACAGCATTGATTTTATCCAGAGAATCAATGTAAAAAGTATCCATTATTTAATAATTATTGCTCCGCAAAAATAAGCGAAGTGTTTGAATAAGCAATAAAAGATGACGCTGCTCCAGAATAATTACATGACAATTCTCTTAATCAATATGGAACTTTAATTTTCTATATTTGTTATAGCAACCATGAACCCTCACCTTTTAAGCATACCTTATGAGTACAAACAATTCTAAAGCTGGATTTGGCACTGCTCCTGTTTTTTTTACCGCTATTTCAACTATTCTTGGCGCCATTTTATTTCTTCGCTTTGGAATGGCAGTCGGTAACCTGGGTTTTTATGGTGCACTGGGCATCATCCTGTTAGGCCACTTAATAACCATACCAACAGCTTTGGCAATCTCAGAAATAGCAACCAATACACGTGTTGAAGGAGGTGGAGAGTATTTTATAATATCCCGTTCATTTGGTCTTAATATTGGTGCAACCATTGGAATGGCTCTGTATTTCTCCCAGGCCATCAGTGTAGCTTTTTATATTATTGCTTTTACCGAAGCCTTCGAGCCGCTGTTCAGGTGGCTAATGTCAAGTTATGAAATAATGCTTCCCAAACAGGTCATTAGTATTCCTGCCTTATTTATACTTGCATATATCGTTCTTAAGAAAGGCTCCGACATGGGAATTAAAGCGCTTTATGCTGTAGTTGCCGTACTATTCATATCACTGACCTTATTCTTTATGGGGCAAACCGAATTTTATGAAACAGGTAATTATTCAGAAAACTTTGCATTTAATAACCGAAATCAGTTCTTTATTTGGTTTGCTATTTGTTTTCCTGCTTTTACTGGCATGACAGCCGGTGTTGGACTTAGTGGTGATCTGAAAAACCCTAAAAAATCCATCCCAAGAGGAACCATGTGGGGAACAATAATCGGAATGCTCATCTATATCTTTATCATCTATAAGTTCTCGGTTTCTTTATCGCCCGATGAGATGACTCAATCACAACTGGCCATGGCCAATGTCGCAATTTTAGGGGCGGTGATCATTCCTTTAGGACTTGGTGCTTCAACAATATCTTCGGCAATCGGCTCCGTTTTGGTGGCACCAAGAACCATTCAGGCTCTTGCGACAGATAAAAGTTTTCCAAGTAAGAAAATGAATCTATGGCTTGCAAAGGGACAAGGGGAAAGTAATGAACCTTATAATGCTACATTGATAACAATGTTGATTGCACTTGTTTTTGTTTCCATAGGTGAGGTTGATTTTGTGGCTCAGATCATATCCATGTTCTTTATGATTACATATGGCTCACTTTGTCTTATTTCCTTCCTCAACCATTTTGGAGCATCACCATCGTATCGCCCCCAGTTTAAATCGCACTGGGCTATATCTCTGATCGGCTTTCTGCTATCTGTGTGGGTAATGTTTAAAATAAGTGCATTATACACCATCGTTGCATACCTTGTTATAACCTTGCTATATCTCTATTTAAACCACGTGCATAAAGAGCGCGGCGGACTTCAAAAGATATTTCTTGGTGCATTATTTCAATTGAGCAGACGCATACAACTCTATATGCAGAAAAACAGAAGCAGGCATCCTGATGAAGCTGAATGGCGACCATCTGCTATCTGCATCTCATCCAACTCATTTAGTCACAGTAAAGTTTTTGATTTAATGAAATGGATATCCTATAAACATGGATTTGGAACCTATTTCCATTTCTTAAAAGGATATTATTCAAAGAATACAACAGCTGAAGCCAACCAGATTGTTGAAAAAATGATTAATGAACATCATGATGAAGAAAGCAGCCTATATGTTGACTGTATGATCTCTCCATCATACACAACAGCCATTGCACAAGCGATTCAAAGCCCCAGCATCAGTGGTATGGAAAACAATATGATTGTATTCGAATACAGGCGCAATGAGCCTGATGCCATAGAAGCCATATTAGACAACATCAGTTTAACAAGAGCCGGTAATTATGATGTTTGCGTATTTTCTGATTCCAACACCAATACTTCATTCAGAAATGGTATTCATATCTGGATCAGACCAATTGATGTTTTAAATGCTAACCTGATGATTTTATTGGGCTTTATTATTTTATCCCATCCAGATTGGAAAAAAGGCCAGGTTAAGATATTCAGTATTTGTAATAAAGAAGAGATAAACGCTACACGCAAGCAACTGCGTGAGCTGGTTCAGACAGGACGGCTTCCAATTACACTCTCAAATATTGAGATAATTCCTCAGGAAGAGGAAACCTCAGCTAAAAACCTGATCAATGAAAAATCTTCTGCAGCAGGATTAACAATTATTGGATTCAGGGAGGAGCAAATTAAACACTCGGGCGCCAAGATATTTAATGGTTTTAATAAAATGGGAGATATTTTGTTTGTAAATGCCAATCAGGAGCAAACTATTGAATAAAGTTTTCATCAAAAAAATTCATTTAATCTTCAACGATAAATCTTTACCCTAGTATAAAAAGTTGATAACTTTATCTGCACGTTTAAATAAAATTATCCATGAGACTGCTGTTTGCCTGTATTATTTCTTGCTTGATCAATCTTCTACCAATAAACGCCCAACAATCAACTATTCAAATTAATGAAGACCTTCAACTGATACATTTGCAAGACTCTGTTTTTGTGCATATTTCCTGGGCTAAATCAGAAAGATTTGGTCGATTTCCAAGTAATGGACTTGTAATTATACGAGATGGTGAAGCGGTTATGGTTGATACACCAATGAGTAATGAACAAACCAAGCAACTATGTGATTACATCAAGAAAAACTACAATGCAAGCATTAAAGCACATATAGCCGGTCATTTTCATGACGATTGCATTGGTGGCTTACCTTATTTAAAAAGCATTGGAGCCAAATCACTAGCCAACCAGTTAACTATTGATAAATGCCTGGAAGAAAACCTGCCAGTGCCGGAAATTGCCTTTGATAAAGAATATGATTGTTTGTTTAATGATGAAGCCATTGAATGCCGTTTCTTTGGCGGAGGACATTCCTTTGATAATATCACGGTATGGTTGCCCAAACAAAAAATCTTATTTGGAGGATGTCTTGTTAAATCTATCCATTCGAAGGGTTTAGGCAATTTATCGGACGCTGTGATTGATGAATGGGAAACTACAATAGAAAAGGTCCAGTTTGCCTATCCTGATGTGAAGATTGTGATTCCTGGTCATGGCAGTTTTGGAGACGCGCAATTACTGAGTCACACCATCGAATTGGTGAAACAACATAAACAGAATAAATAGACTATTGCATGATAAGATACATATCAATATTAAGAGGCATCAATGTTGGAGGAAAACGAAAAATAATCATGAAAGACCTGACTCAACTCTATCAAAATCTGGGTTTCACAAATGTAAAAACATACATTCAAAGTGGCAATGTGGTATTCAATTGCAAGGTTGATAATCACCAGGAGATTGAAGATCTGATCAGTGAAGCCATACAAAAAGAATATGGTTTTGAAGTGCCTGTTCTGGTTCGCAGTAAGGTCGAATGGCTAAATATCAAAAATGCCAATCCTTTTTTGGAAGAGGATATTAACCAACTGCACATAACAATGCTTAAGCAGATACCTGAATCTGAAAAAGTTGACTTTTTTAAGACCTTTGATTCCGGTCCTGACAGATTCTACATTGAAGACAGAAACATATACATCTGCTGCGGAGGTGCTTATCGCGACACCAAACTTTCAAATAATTTATTTGAAAAGAAACTGGGGACCAATGCAACTACTCGGAACTGGAAAACTTTTATGAAACTATTAAGCCTAAGTGAGGAAGAAAACTAGATTTCATATACATACCAACTACTTACGCCCAAAATCTGCAGGTATCTCCCCCCAGTTTTTAGTATCCCACTTAAGGATTTTTACGGTTATTGTATTATTCTTCAACCAATTTTCAGCGCGACGAACCAAATCAAATAGGGCTTTTGTTTTAGCTGTTTCCTTCAATTTTGATTTACATTCTTTCTTCATCACCCAGCCAATAGCAATTTTTGAATCTGAATATATAGGGATATCCAGATTGTTTTTTTGCAGATAGTATATGCCATGCACTAAAGCCAAAAATTCACCAATATTATTGGTTCCCAAATCAAACTTTTGGTGGAATAACTGGCGGCTATCTTTTGTATAAACTCCCTGATACTCCATGACACCCGGATTACCGCTGCAAGCTGCATCCACAGCTATACTATTGGCAATAATATTCTTCCTTGAATTTATAGTCGGTGAGGACGTCGTTTTTTTACCTTTAGCAGAAGAAGATATATAACTAGTATAGCCCTTTGTTAAAGCTAACTTAGCCTCTTCAAAAGATTCAAAACCTTTGTATTTGGCAGAAGGGAAACCTTTTATTTGTACCTGACATTCGGGCCAGCTTTTATATATACCCGGTTTAGCTCCTACCCAAACGACGTAGAATTTATTTTTTGCCATGATTGATTTTTAGACAGTCAAAGATAGCGTCAATTATTGTTTTAATTAACAATATCCATTTCATCAATCAGATTTTGCGCACCTGCCAGCTTATCAACAATAAACAGCACATACCGTATATCAACGCAAATGCATTTTTGAAGATTTTCTTCATAAGCGAGATCACTGGTCATAGCCTCCCAGTTGCCATCAAAAGCAACACCAATTAATTCCCCTTTGCCATTAATTACCGGACTACCGCTGTTTCCACCAGTAATGTCATTGTTGGTCAGAAAACAAACCGGCAACTTCCCATTTTTTAGCTGATATGGCCCATAGTCCTTTTTCTTAAATAATTCTTTTAACCTCAAAGGCACGGCAAAATCATCCTGTTCGTTGTTCTCTTTCTCCATGATGCCATTTAAGGTTGTCAAATACTTGTACCTTACACCATCTTTAGGTTCATAATCGCTCACAGTACCAAATGACAGTCGAAGCGTACTATTGGCATCAGGATAATAGTCATGATTATCATTCTTTTGCATATACCCCTTTATAAGAAGACGTTGAGCCTCCTCATACTGCAAATTAAGCTTATTGTGTATATCCATCATTTGATACATGTGCGACAATACCTGGTACGAAAACGCTATGGCAGGATCTTCAAATAAAGCATCATCATCACCATCCATCAACTCCATCACTTTATCGAAACTGCTTAAAGACGTTTCGCTATATAGCATCTCAACATATCCTTCGGGATCTTTCTCATACTTCTTTCCCAATAAGTCAATTGTTTTTGGTCTTAAGCTTTCATTCGTATTTTTCAGGTAGTAATCCAACATGGCTCCAAACACTTGCTTATCCACCCCGGCATCAAAATCTTTATACATATTTCGAATAGCCTTAATCAGATATTCTTTGTGTCCGGAATCCTTTTTCTCTTTCATTTCCATGTAAAGAGTACTGATCTCCAGTGCAAATTTAACCAGGTCAGCTCCTTCCAACATCGTCTCCTGTGTAATCGTTTCTGCCAAAGTCAATTTACGTCCTAATAAGTATGAAGCTTCTACTACAGCCAGTGTTTTTCCGTATTTGTCAGCAAGAGATGAATCCTGCTCAAGCCATTGTTGAAATTGCGATTCCTGTTCCTTTCGCTTGGCTATTACATCTATTTTTTCGAGCGCCTCATTCTGACCAATTGCATATTTCCAATAGTTGCTTGATTGGGAGTATTTTGCTGCATATTTAATATTAATGGCTTCCGACTCCTGCATAGCTCTTTCCCAAACCTGTTGTTTAATACCCCTCACTTCTGCTACTACGGGATTAATGACATCTTTAATCTCTTCAACTCCAAATGAGGATAAATATCGCTGTGTATATCCGGGATATCCCAAAGTCATGGTATAGTCGCCCTTTGAGATACCATTTAAGTTGATCTGAAAATGCTTTCGCGGTGTAAAAGGAATATTTTCTTCCGAATATTCAGCTGGTGAACCATCTGGAGCACAATAAACCCTGAAAAAGCAAAAATCACCAGTGTGTCTGGGCCACATCCAGTTATCTGTATCACCACCAAATTTACCGATGGATGAAGGAGGTGTTCCAACCAAACGAACATCATTAAAAGTCTGAGTTAAGAACAACAAGTATGTATTACCATAAAAGAAAGGCTTAACCTCAGCGTCATAATGATTATCGACTACAGCCTTTTCCTTAATGATTGTGATAAGACTATCAATCGCTATCTGCCTGCGTTCCCCTGTTAATCCACTTACCGAACCCACAATCTTTTCAGTTACATCATGAGCTTCAATAAGTATGGTTGCCGTTTTGCCCGGATTTGGTAACTCCTCGTTCAATTGTTTAGCCCAAAACCCATTATCCAGGTAATTATTCTCAATGCTGCTATGTTGCTGAATCTCATTATAACCACAATGATGATTGGTTAGTAACAGACCTTTTGCACTGATAAATTCACCTGTACAGGCTCCGTTATCCAATGAAACAACTGCATCCTTCAGTGAAGGTGCAGAATGATTATAAACAGATTCAAAAGGTATTTCAAGACCTTTATCCTGCATCTGTTCAATCTGTTTATCGCTTAATAAAAAGGGCAGCCACATACCTTCATCTGCCTTAGTATCAGGCGATATGCACAGGGCAATAATGGTGATATAAATAAATCGCATTAAAATAGTTAGCTATAATTCAAGAGGCACGAAACTACAAGTTTAAATGTGGTATTACTATGACGAGCTAAGTTTTTAAGCTATTTTAACAAAAAAGAGCCACCGAATAATCGACAGCTCTCTTTTTATATCTTTTAGGCGAAGTTTATTTAATCAATGTCATTTCATCGATTAGGTTGGTTGCTCCGGCATACTTATCAATGATAAAAAGTACGTAACGGATATCTACATTAATACACTTTTGAAGCTCTGTTTCAAAAGCAATATCACCACTCATAGCTTCCCAGTTACCATCGAATGCCAATCCGAATAAGTGTCCTTCTGCATTGATAACAGGGCTTCCACTGTTACCTCCTGTAATATCGTTATCAGAAGTGAAACAAACAGGCATATAACCTTCTGCATCAGCATACTGGCCATAGTCTTTGTTTTTCCATAATTCTTTTAGCTTGGCAGGTACTTCAAATTCAAAATTATCAGGATCTTCTTTCTCCATGATACCTTCAATAGTTGTGTAGTGCTTATAGATAACACCATCCTTTGGTTCATAGTCGCCTACTTTACCGTAAGATAAACGCATGGTGAAGTTAGCATCCGGATAGAATACATCATCTGGTTGCATCTCCATTAATCCGGCAATAAACAGGCGGTTGTTTTTATCAATAGCAATTGAACTTTCAGCCTCCATACCTTTTATCTCACGGTATTTTTCAATGGAAGAAACACCACCTATATATACCAAATCTTTCTGCAAGGCTTTCAGACTTGGTTTTTCAAGGAAGGCGTTAAAACGATCTTCATTCATGAAAATAGACTTCGCGAATGCATGGTCAGCATACCTCTGGAAGTCTCCCTTGAATTTTTTGTTAATGATGTTGTAAAATTCAGGATGATATTTTGGATCAATATCATCATTGTACATCTTCAGCAAGGCACCAATAACTTTACGATCTGTTTCAGGATAATAATCTTTGAAGAAACCTTCTCCTGCTGCTTTTAAACCAGCTACTGCTTTATCAATCTTTTCCTGATCACCTTCTTCTAAAGCTTTTTCCAAACCAGAGGCCTGATAAGCAAAATATAAGGCTTCAGCGCCACGTAACTGACATTCAGCTATAAATGAAGTTGCTTTCACATATTCGGCACGCTTAGCATAAGCCTTTTCCAGTTCTGACAATACATTTCCATACTTTCCTTTTCTACCTGAGTCAGCATTAACCCACTTGGCAAACTCAGCTTCTAACTCACGTTTCTTACCAAGAACATCTAATTTCTCAAGTCCCCGGTTCATTCCGATTGAATTCTTCCAGTAATTAGAGCTACGTGCGAATTTAGATGCATACTGGATGTTTACCTTTTCGTCGGCACGCATATCAGCTAACCAGATATCCTGTTTTACACCACGAGGCTTGATACGTGCATGGTTAATAATATCCATGCGCTCAGTAATTCCCCATGAAGTTAAATATCGCTCTGTACTGCCTGGAAATCCAAGAGTCATCGCATAATCATCCATCTGCACCCCTTTCAATGATACTGGTAGATGGTGCGCTGGCTTGTACGGCTTATTACCTTTTGAATATTTTGCCGGCTTGCCATCGGGGCCACAATAAACACGGAACATACTAAAATCACCAGTATGACGAGGCCACATCCAGTTATCGGTATCAAAACCAAATTTACCGATTGATGAAGGAGGTGCACCTACAAAACGAATGTCTTCAAATTTTTCATAAGCAATTAAGAAATACTGATTGCCCTCGAAGTAATCTTTAACACTGATCTGATATTCGTTACCCTCTTGTGCCTTTTTAACCAACTCAGCAGATACTTCCTTAATTTTAGCTGCACGATCAACTTCTGACATTTCTTCGTTAAGCTCAGCATTTATTTCGGCTGTAACATCAGTCATATACTTTAAGAAAGTCACTGTTAATCCCGGAGCAGGAAGCTCTTCTTCCAGGCTCTTTGCCCAAAAACCATCTTTTAGATAATTGTGCTCAACAGAACTTAGCTCCTGAATATTGCCATAACCGCAGTGGTGATTTGTTAAGATCAAACCCTGATCAGAAATTAATTCACCTGTACAACCACGACCAAAAATGACGATGGCATCTTTTAAACTACTGTTATTAATGCTATAAACTTCTTCTGCAGAAAGCTTAAAGCCCATTTCCTGCATTTTCTCAATGTTTAGTTTATTGATAAGTGGTAATAACCACATACCCTCATCGGCTTTTGCAAATTGCGCAAAACCCATGCATGCTACTAGCAAAATTGCTGCTATTCTTTTCATTCTATTCTCATTTATAGACCATATACTACTTACAAATTCAAATCTCCACTATTGGCTGAAAATGGGACAATTACCAACATATTTTATTGAATAAGCGCATTAAGTCTGTTAATTTATTATCTGATTTTAAGTGCCAAAGATATAATTTTCCGCGAAAAAGGTGCCGTGTTGTACAACAGACAGCTGAATAATTCTGGTACTAAACTATTGTCATCGTTATTGCTCTGTTGGTTTTACACAAAACAACGTTTTATTATTATGAATGGTTCATCTTAAATCATTAAGCCAATTACACAATATTTAGTATATCACATTTATATAAATTTGAAAGTTCTTAGGTGAAGTTAAATATGATCTGGGAATTTGATATCAAAACAACAATACGTATTGTTACTTTGGCTAAAGAAAGCTCATGATTTTTTATATTTAATGATAATATGGGTTTGTAGCTATTCTTATCATTTACTAACGGTAGATGAGTATATGTAATTACCGTACCACCAGCTTATTACATATAATTTTCCAAAGAAAAAAATGTAACATATTTTTATTAGATTAAAGTAAACAATACTTTGACCAATTAGCTCAAATACTTCAATCAACAGCTTAAAAACTTCCACCAACGTCATTTTGAGTTAAATCACGGTTATATACATTTGTCCTCGATAAAAACTAACAAACATTTTAAAACGATGAAAAAAATTTTAATGATTGTTGCCGTTATGGCATTTGTTGCAACTACTTCGTTCGCTCAAACAACATTTGGTGTAAAAGCTGGTCTTAACATCTCGAATATTAAAGTAGATGGTGATGGAGCAAGCGCAAGCTTCGATTCGAAAGCAGGACTTGCTATTGGAGGATTTGCGAAATTTAACCTTAGCGATGAATTTGCATTACAACCAGAATTATTATTCTCACAACATGGTGCAAAAATTGGAGATGCAAAGTTCAATTTAAATTACATTTCTGTTCCTGTAATGGCAAAATATTATTTTAGCGGTTTTAACATTCAAGCTGGACCGCAATTAGGTCTATTAATGTCAGCAAAAGCTGATGATGAAGATGTTAAGGATTCAATGAAAGGAATGGACTTTGGAATTAACATTGGTGCAGGTTATGATTTCGAGATGGGATTAGGAATTGATGCCAGATACAATGTTGGTTTATCAAATATTGCAGAGGATACTGACGATGATTCAAAAATGTTAAACAAAGGTTTTCAATTTACTCTAAGCTACGCATTCTAAAAAGAATAAATGTTAATAAAAGAACCGGCCTGGTGCCGGTTTTTTTGTACTTCATCGCTAAATGTTAAATTCTGTTAATACTTTACGTGCATAGCTTTTATCATCAGTCTTAAGTAGGAAACACTAACTTATACTTATGAGAAAGCTTCTGCTTGCAACAATTCTGTTGCTAAGCTGCTATGTGGCACAAGCCCAAACAAAGCAGTACACCCTCAGTGGTTACATTGCCGACGCCGGCAGTGGTGAAAAACTAATCAATGCCAACATTTACGAAACTTCACAACTTCGCGGAGCTGTCAGTAACCTGTATGGCTTCTATAGCTTAACCCTACCCGCCGGAAGCTATGAGGTTGTCTACTCTTATGTTGGCTTTAAAAGCATCACAAAGACTATTAATTTGCAATCTGACCAGACCCTGAACATTAACCTCGACTATGCTGATGCCATTGACGAAGTCACTGTTATTGGTGGTGCTGTTACACATAAACAGACAGACTCGCAAATGAGCAAAGAAACCATCACCATGGATGCCATTGAACGACTCCCAGCTTTTATGGGTGAGGCGGATGTGATGAAAACGCTCCAACTGATGCCGGGTGTACAATCAGGTAGTGAAGCTTCAAGCGGATTATATGTTCGCGGTGGTGGTCCCGATCAAAACCTGATCTTACTCGATGGTGTGCCGGTTTATAACGCCAGTCACCTTTTTGGTTTTTTCTCCGTGTTTAATACCGATGCAGTAAAAAACGTATCGTTATACAAAGGTGGATTCCCTGCCCGCTTTGGTGGTCGCTTGTCGTCTGTTGTTGACATCCGTATGAAGGAAGGTAATGAGAAAGAATTCCATGGAGGTGCGCAGATTGGTTTGATATCATCGCGTGTATTTGCCGAAGGGCCGATAAAAAAAGACAAAACGGCTTTCCATTTTTCGGCCCGTCGTACTTATATTGATTTGATTGCACGCCCCTTTATGAAAGAGGAAGAAACCAGTGGTTACTTCTTCTATGATACCAATCTAAAACTCAACCATAAGTTCTCAGAGAAAAGCCGTATTTACCTGAGTGCCTATTTAGGACGCGATAAGGCCTACAATAAATATTCAGATGATTATACCGGAAGCGATGGCTTCAACAAGAACAGCTATGATAGCAAATTATTTTGGGGAAATATCACTACTGCCCTGCGCTGGAACTACATCTTCAACAATAAGCTTTTTGCTAATACTACCCTCACCTACAGTGATTATCGATTTAATGTTAGTGATAAATCCCAATCCTATACCAACTCCCAACTGGATGAATCACTTTATTACAAATACCAATCGGGCATTGAAGATTGGAGCGCCAAAATTGAATTCGACTGGTACCCGACTCCTAAGCACGATGTAAAGTTTGGTAGTAACTTTATCTATCACACCTTTAAACCTGGTGTTGAAACCATTGAAGATAAAGCCGACAGCAATACTAACAGTAAAACTTACGGCGAAGGCAACACCTATGCCAAAGAAATGAATGTTTTTATTGAAGATGATATTGAATTAAGCGGTCGTTTAAAGGCGAATATCGGACTTCACTTTTCGGCATTTAATGTAGAGAACAACTGGTACACTTCTTTCGAACCACGTGCCAGCATGCGCTACCTCTTATCGGATAAAGTAACGCTTAAAGCAGCCTATTCAAAAATGCAGCAATACCTGCACCTGTTGAGCAATTCAACCATTGGGCTTCCAACCGACCTGTGGTTGCCGGTGACTGAACGTATCAAACCCCAGTTATCGCATCAGTATGCTATAGGTGCCGTATATGGCGGACTTAGAAATATTGATGTATCCCTCGAAGGATTCTACAAAGAGATGGATAACCTGATAGAATACAAAGAAGGTGCTTCATTCTTTGGCTCGTCGCGCGGATGGGAGGATATGGTAGAAACAGGACGCGGAAGAGCTTACGGTGTTGAATTTATGATGAAGAAAGACATTGGGAAAACAACTGGTTGGATTGGTTACACCTGGTCGAAAACCGAGCGTCAGTTTGATAACCTGAACTTTGGCGACTGGTTCCCGGCTAAATATGATCGACGACACGACGCCAGCATCGTCCTAAGCCATAAGCTTAATGATAAAATAGATTTTGGAGCTACCTGGGTATTTGGCACCGGTAACGCCTTTACCCTTTCGACTCACCGGATTGCCCGATTAAGTGTTGAAGAAAATGGTTATACCTATGAATCAACTGTACCGTATTTTGAAAGTCGTAACAATTACCGCATGCCTAATTACCACCGAATGGATCTGGGCATTAACTTTCACAAGAAAAAGAAGCGAGGTACCCGCACCTGGAACATCAGTATTTATAATGTATATAACCGAAAGAATCCCTTCTTCTTATATACCGGACATAATAACGGTGGCGATACTGTGCTAAAACAAGTATCCTTATTCCCTATCCTTCCATCCATTTCTTATTCTTATAAATTCTAGAAATCATGAGAATCATCTATATACTGATCTTTATTGCGTTTTTCAGCTATAGCTGCGAGAAAGAAATCGCCTATAACGGTGAAAAACTGGAGAATTACCTGGTGCTAAATGCTGTGCTGGAACCTGACTCATTGATAAAATGCCAGGTAACACGAAGCAACACCATGTTTCAAAATGGTACGATTGTAACAATAGAAGATGCTGTTGTTGAGCTTTACCAAAACGATCAGCTTATTGAAACATTGACTCATTCACAAAACGGCTATTATCAAACCGCAACTTTGAAAGCTTCAATAGGCGAAAAGTACTCTTTTAAAGTGTCACAAAAACAGTTTACCAACATCAACTGTAACACGATTTTACCTGGTGAAACAGCAGCTGAGCTTACATCAGTTAAATACAATGGCTCGACCGGCAACTACGACATGGAACTTTTAGTGAAAGACAAACCCGGTAAAGATTGTTATCGAATATTAATCTACACGCTAACAAATTTTAATGGTGATGATAACTATTACCAAACGTTTATTGATTCAAATGATCCTGTATTGAATTATAATATGGTTATTAATGATGAGAGTGGTTTTTCAGACTATCCGGATAACAACTTCATGATTTTTAATGACGATTTGTTTGAAGGCGAAGACTATCGACTTAAGTTCTCGATATATGGTTATGAAAATGCCCCGGTTAAAGTAGTACTGCAACACATCACTGAAGATCTTTACCAATATTACCACACGGTTCAGGCACGTGATTACTACCATGAAGATCCATTTACCGAACCTGTACGAATTTATAGCAACGTAGATGGTGGAGCAGGCATATTAGGTGGCGCAACATCAACAGTATCGCTTCATTCACTGCCTGAAAATAATTTGTAACATTTAATAGCCAAACACCTCACCTTAGTCCTCTCCTTTAAGGAGAGGATATGCACAAATCCAAGGGTTAAGGCATTTAATTCAAGACTGATATATACCCAGTTGTACTATTCCTTCTCCTCTTAGGAGAAGGTTAGGATGAGGTGATTAAATTATAGATTATCAGTACGATAGTTACCTGCTTAATTTCCTGACACCCTCCATATTATTTTAAAGCGACATTTGAAAAAGTTGCCACTTTATTAATGTCCGTTTCTAAGTAGCTTATTGGCGATACAAAAGTTGATTGCTGCTCAAAAGAAACTTCATTGCTTGGTTCTTACCTAAGTAATACCTATCTTTTTACCTAGGTAATACTTTCTTTCTACCTAAGTAAACACTTAACTTTTACCTAGGTAAAATTTCATAAAATAAATAACAAGTAATCATCAATACACAAAGCTATGGCCATAAAATACAAGGTAATTGAGCAACCACCCGGTAGGTTAAGCAAAACAGGCAAGCCCACTTATAATGCACGAGCCTGCGATCGCAATAAGGTAAACCTTAAAGACATTGCCGGCTTTATTGTACAAAGGAGCAGCTTGACAAAAGCTGAAGTATATGGGACACTGATATCACTGGTTGACATATTACCCGATCTGCTCCTGATCAATCAATCGATCCAACTCGATGGACTGGGAACGTTTAGTTTACACCTTAGCAGCGAAAGCAAAGATAGCCCCGAAGATGTTACCTGGCGTAGCATCAAAGAATTGAAGCTTCAATTCAGAGCGGACAAAGAATTAAAAGAAGCACTTCAGAAGGCGAATTTCGTACGCGTGGATAAATAAGCTGCTGGATGACTACGTTTTTACGAATCGCATCTTCTACTTGCTAAATTTTACGGATCGTATCTTTATTCCCTTAAATGCAAATAAAGATACGATCCTTCAGGGGATAACTTCTTTAGCATCTTTGAGATGCTTAAGAAGTAGTAATTCAATCTTAGGTCTTATGTCCTGATTCTTATGTCTTTTTCTAAAACAAACTCAACTGTTCATCCAACAAGCGAAAGCTTCGACGATGGATAGGTGAGATTCCATGCTCTTTGATACCTGCTCGATGGGCTTTAGTGGGATAACCTTTGTTCTTATCCCAGGCATAATGCGGGTGTTTCTCATGCATGGCTTCCATATATTCATCTCGATGAGTTTTAGCCAGGATACTGGCCGCTGCAATGGATAAATACTTACCATCACCCTTCACGACACAGGTATGATCAATACCTTCGTAGGGAATAAATCGGTTACCATCAATCAACAGATGTTCAGGCACAGTTTTTAGCTGGTCAACACTGCGGTGCATAGCAACATAGGAAGCCTTCAGAATATTGATTTCGTCAATTTCCTCATGATCAACAAAGGAAACCGCCCAGGCAATGGCCTCCTTCTCAATAATTGGACGAAGCTTCTGCCGTTGCTTTTCGGTAAGTTGTTTGGAATCATTCAGCAACTCGTGCTTAAAATCCTTGGGTAAAATTACTGCAGAAGCCACAACCGGTCCCGCCAGGCAACCACGGCCAGCCTCGTCGCAACCGGCTTCAATCAGCTTTTTATTTAAGTATGGAAGTAAGTTGGGCATTGGTTTGTCAGTAGTTTTTAGTCAGTAGAAAATAGCAGCTAGAGTCTTAATTTGTAAAATTTAATTACCAGCCTTAAGTCTTAGATCTTATGTCTTGATTCTTACCTCTAAAAGATTACTCTTCCCGATAAATAACCTCCAATACGGTTTGTCCAACGGCATTTAAGGTGCTTTTATTAATATTTTCCATAGTGTCGTCGTGGGTATGCCAGTAATCACCAAAGCCTAATCTTGAGTCGGGATTGTACTGGATAATATCAATACATGGGAAATTTCTCAGCTCGGTTACATACACATGGTCATCTGTAATCCATCCACCAGTATCCTTTTTAAAATGATAACCATAACCTAGTTCGTGGGCAATATCCCAAATATACCTTACTAAACCAGGGTCGTAATTCATTGAGTTCTGTTCGTAATAGAAGTAGGCATCCGGTGCACCAACCATATCCAATAAAATACCATATTGTGCCCGATAGTCTGGCGTGTGCGGATTCTTACCCCAATATTGTGAGCCCAAACACCACGTATGATCTTTTTGTGGCAGATTAATATGTGCAGGCTGTCCATAATCTTCTGCATCGAAGAAAATAATATCAACACCTACAGTAGGTTGACTGATATTTATCTGGCGTGCTATTTCCAACAATACTCCTACTCCACTGGCTCCATCATTGGCTCCATCAATCGGACTGTTGCGCTTATCCGGATCTCTATCATAATCAGCAAAAGGACGTGTATCCCAATGTGCACACAGCAAGATGCGTTTTTTATTATCCAAGTTGTATTGCCCTATTATGTTTTTAGCTTTTAATATGGTATTGTCAAAGGCCACAACATCAGCCTCCTGAACAATGACCTCAGCTCCAAATCGTTTTAATTCACCTGCCAGGTAATCAGCACACGCAGCATGCTCCTCTGTATTTGGTACACGAGGACCAAAGCTCACTTGTGTATCGATATAATGGTACGCCGAATCACTATTGAAAACAGGCGTTGGCACTCGTTTTTTTTCACTCTTAGTTTGTGTAGTTGAGCTGTCAGACTTTTTAAAGTCACAGCCAAAAAAAAGCAGGTTGACCGTAATAGCCAAACCTGCTGTGATATGTTTCAATGTCATCCGCATCCTAATTATTTTATGCTCCATTCGAAGCCATCTTTAGTATCTTTAATTTCAACGCCTAATGCCTGAAGCTCATTTCTGATTTTATCAGCCGTAGCCCAATCTTTATTTGCTTTAGCATCAATGCGTAAGTTCAGCAACAAGTTAATCGTTTCTGATAATAACTCATCATTTCCGCCAGTTGAACTTTCAGAATTAACCGATAAACCCAAAATATCGACCACCATATCTTTCATCAGCTTCTTAAGAAGAGCCAGATCATCAGCCGTTAAAGTGGCATTACCCGCCAATACATTATTGATACCTTTTACGGCATCAAACAAATGAGCAATTAAAATTGGCGTATTCAGGTCATCATTCAAAGCAGCGTAACATTTCTCACTCAATTCCTGCACGCTAAAGCTAGAAATGTCAGATGCTGGTAACTTCTCCATATTGGCATAAGCATCCAATAGTCGTTCCATCCCTTTTTGTGAGGCCAATAACGCCACATTTGAGAAATCGAGTGTACTGCGATAGTGTGCCTGCATAATAAAGAAACGAACGGTCATAGGGCTATAAGCCTGCTCCAATTTATCATGATCGCCGCTAAACATTTGCTCCAGTGTAATAAAATTACCCAGGGACTTACCCATTTTCTGACCATCAATGGTAATCATGTTATTGTGCATCCAGTAACGGGCTGGAGAGTTGCCGTGTGCCACCGTACTCTGCGCTATTTCACATTCGTGATGTGGGAATAATAAATCCATACCACCACCATGTATATCAAATTCAGTTCCCAGGTATTTGGCGCTCATTGCCGAACACTCAAGGTGCCATCCGGGGAAACCATCACTAAAACGCGAAGGCCAACGCATAATATGCTCTGGTGCTGCCTTTTTCCAAAGGGCAAAATCAAAGCTATTACGTTTCTCGGTCTGACCATCCAACTCGCGTGTGGTACTTAAAAGATCTTCTATATTTCGGCCAGAGAGAACTCCATAGTTTTCCTTCTCATTGTATTTTTCAACATCAAAATATATCGAACCATTGCTTTCATAAGCCAATCCTTTCGACAAAATATCTTCAACAATTTGCAGTTGCTCGATGATATGACCCGATGCACGAGGCTCAATGCTTGGTTTTTGCACATTTAACTGATCCATGTACGCATGATAACGATCGGTATAATATTGCACCACCTCCATTGGTTCCAACTCCTCTAACCGTGCCTTTTTTGCAATTTTATCTTCCCCTACATCACCATCGTTCTCAAGATGACCAACATCCGTGATATTACGTACATATCGCACTTTATAACCACTGTGCTTCAGATATCTGAATAATATATCGAAGGTTATAGCAGGACGCGTATGCCCCAAATGCGGATCGCCATATACGGTTGGTCCACACACATACAAGCCAACGTGCTTGGGATTAATAGGTTGAAACTCCTCCTTCTTGCGCGATAATGTATTGTATATAAACAACTTATTCTCCATATTCACCAAAACGTCAATTATCAGTTTTTTAACAAGCTGCTAAATTACAAAATTATGCAGCTCATTAGCACCAATAATTCGTTAGTTTTTTAGGCAGTAGATATTTGCGGCCTGGATATTCTTTTGATTTGTTGAATAATGGAGCTACTTCTATTGTAGCGCGAATTGGGAATCGACAGAGTCAATGCTTTTGTGTACAAACTTACTTCTGTTCTGTTCTGATCACATTACCATTTTGATAATGAACAATTTTACTCAAGGATTTATCAGCATTATAAAAGCAATGCTTCCCGGTAAACATCTTACCATTTACAAAAAACCCTTGCTTCTCAACCTGCCCGTTCATGTTGTAAACGGTGTGATTACCTGTTCCTTTAAAGGTAGAATTTGGTTTTGCCTGAGCCAACATTTGCTTAGGTGCCATTTCGTTGGTCGTGATACCATCGGTAACAGCAACATTTTCCTGAAATTCACCATCATTGTATACTCGTTCTGTAATCAGCTTGCCCTGATCATCAAATATTTTTAATGTTCCGGTTGCTTTGCCTTTGTCCCACACACCGGTATACTTCAAGGTTCCGTTCTTGTGATAATATTTCTGAGTTCCTGTTCGCTTTCCGGCTTCATCATAATTCCAATCATAGGCCATGCTGCCATTCTTATGATAAAACTTATAATTACCTTGCCAATGATCGACATGCCACACCCCTTCTTCAGATATCAATCCATTTTCGTAGTAAAAAATAGCCGGACCAATTGCTTTACCTTTCTTATAAGTAATCTTGTGCTTTACATTTCCATTGGGGTAATAAGTTACCCACCATCCATCTTTTTTATTTTCAACGTAAACTCCCTGCTCTACAATTTCTTCTCCGTTATTATCAAATGTCAACCATAAACCATGTTTTAGCTTATTTGCATCGGAATAATTAATGGTATCTCCATTATAAAGCTCGTAGGATTGAGCCATGGTTGCGGAGCTTATTATCAGGCCTATTATTATAACAGCGTTTCGCATCTTATAAGTTTTGGGTGTTTAGCGCATCAACATGCTTGACTCATTTATACTGACTAAACCGCTAAAAGGTTATCATAAATCCTATCAAAAAGTAAATCGAATTATTTTTTACCTTTGAAAATCGGTTGTTGTTTCCAGTATCGATTATATTAATCGTTCCCACACCACGTCATACCAGCCGATTAATCTAAGAAACCCTTAACCTTAAATTATAAGAACATGGTCAAGAAGAAAAAGAAAAAAATATCCAGAAAGGATGAACTAAGAAAATTAATACAAGGATTATTCTTTAATAATCCCAAACGTACTTTTAATTATAAACAAGTATCAAGCCTGTTAGAAGTTAAAAAGAAAACAGGTAGACAACAGGTTCAAATCATTTTGAATGAATTGTTTGAATCGGGATATCTTACGGAAGTTGCCGCAGGTAAATACAAACTGTTGAGTCGCGGTTCCACTCTTACCGGCATCATTGATATGACGGCTACAGGGTCGGCTTATGTCATCCCTGACGAAGAAAATGAAGGTGGTGATATCTTCATTCCCCGCAACAATATGAACCAGGCTCTTCATGGCGATCACGTGAAAGTGTTTATGCATGCCCGTCGTCGAAATCGCCAACCTGAAGGTGAAGTCATCGAGATATTAAAACGAAAACGAGACAGCTTTGTCGGTGTAATGCAGATATCGCGTGGGCTAGGATTTTTAGTAGTTGATGACCGGGTTATGCCACATGATATATTTATTCCGGCAAAAGGTCTTAAAGGTGTCAAAGACGGACAAAAGGCCATTGCACGTATTGTTGAATGGCCCGAACGTGCCAAAAATCCGATTGGTGAAATCATTGATATATTAGGTGATGCAGGCGATAACCAGGCTGAGATGCACGCCATACTTGCCGAATTCAACTTACCGTATCGTTATCCTCAGGAAGTTATTGACGAAGCTGAAACCATTGATGCGACCATATCAGAAGATGAAATAAAGAAGCGTCGTGACTTCAGACAAGTAACTACGTTCACCATCGACCCGGCCGATGCCAAAGATTTCGATGATGCCTTATCGCTACAGAAACTTGATAATGGCAATTGGGAAGTGGGTGTTCACATTGCGGATGTGACCCACTACGTACAACCCAAAACCTTATTAGAGAAAGAAGCGTTTGACAGGGCAACTTCAGTTTACCTTGTAGATCGAGTGGTACCGATGTTACCCGAGCGATTAAGTAACTTTATCTGCTCCTTGCGTCCTCATGAAGAAAAACTCTGCTTCTCGGCTGTATTCGAGATGGATGATCATGCCAATATTATCAACAGCTGGTTTGGAAGAACAGTTATCTACTCCGACCGTCGATTTACCTATGAAGAGGCACAAGATATAATAGAGACCGGCAAAGGAGATTTATCAGATGAAATACTTACCCTTGATAAACTGGCCAAGAGTCTTCGTGACAAACGCTTCAAAGAAGGTTCGGTTGGATTTGAACGTGTTGAAGTTAAATTTAATATTGACGAAAAAGGTAAACCTCTTAGTGTCTTCTTTAAGGAGTCGAAAGATGCCAACAAATTAATTGAAGAGTTTATGCTTCTGGCCAACAAAAAAGTGGCGCAACTAATTGGTGGCAAAGAGCTGGATAAAAGTCGACGAAGTAAGGCAAAGACCTTTGTATATCGTATCCACGATGTTCCAAATCCAGATAAATTCGAGAATTTTGCCTCTTTTGTTCGACGCTTTGGTTACGAAGCCATGCCAAAGGGAACCGAAACAGTCAGTGCATCGCTCAACCGCCTGTTAACTGAGGTGCAAGGCAAAGGCGAGCAGAATATGATTGAAACATTAGCTATTCGAACAATGGCTAAAGCTATTTACTCAACTCATAACATAGGTCATTACGGCTTATCATTTAAATATTATTCTCATTTCACATCTCCTATACGTCGTTATCCTGATATGATGGTACATAGATTATTGCAGCGTTATCTTGATGGTGGCAGGTCAGTTAATGAGGATAAGTATGAGGAAATGTGCGAGCACAGTTCAGATATGGAACAACGCGCTGCCGATGCTGAAAGGGCATCAATCAAATACAAGCAGGTTGAATTTATGAAAGATCATATCGGGCAAAGCTTTGATGGTGTGATATCGGGCGTGACTGAATGGGGACTGTATGTTGAAATCATTGAAAACAAATGTGAAGGTATGATTCCAATTCGCGACCTCGACGATGATTTTTACCATTTCGATGAAGACAATTATTGTTTGGTTGGACGTAAGTACAATCGTACCTACCAGTTAGGGCAACCATTAAAGATTATAATTGCCAATGCCAATATGGAGAAAAAACAATTGGATTTTACACTGGCTGAAGAAGAAATCCATTCGACCAAATAATTCAATAAGACACACATAGCTATCAATCTGCTCATTACAGGCGTCCATTTTAGAATCTTTAATTTCCGATTTTTTAATGGACAAAACTATTGCTACTTTTGCAGGTAGTTAATTAATAAACTTTTCGGGATGAATATAGGTGTCGGCTATCCATCAGAAACAACCAGTGATGGCATGAGGGTTGCAATCATTGAAGCAGCCAGAGAATTATTTGCAAGATTTGGATATAAAAAGACAACAATGGAAGATATTGCCCATGCTTTACGCAAGGGTAAAAGCTCGTTATATTACTACTTCAAAAACAAGGAAGAGATTTTTCAGGCAGTGATTGAACTGGAAAAAGATATACTTTTTACAGAGCTTAATAAGGTTGTTCAGTCAGATTTAAATCCAAAAGATAAGTTCAGAGAGTATGTGATTACCCGCATGAAAACCATACACATGCTCGAAAACTACATGAAAGTTCTTAAAGATGATGCACATGGTGTATATGATTTCTTTGACAAGTTGCGCGGGAAAGGGGAAGCTGAAGAAGCTTTGTTCCTGACTAAAATGCTGGAAGAAGGATTGGAGGAAGATTGCTTTCAGATTAAGAATGTAAACATGGCGGCTGTTGCCATTGCAATTGCTTTAAAAGGACTTGAAGGACCTCTTTTTCAAGCGCACAGCAACTTCGAAGACTTTAAAGTACAAATAGAAAACATCTTAAACATTTTATTTTTTGGAATTGTAAAAAGATAGCTAAGCAAAACATTAACCACCACACAACAAAAACCACCATATGCCAATTAAAATTCCGGATACATTACCAGCTCGACATGTGCTGGAGAATGAAAACGTGTTCGTCATTGGCGAAACACGTGCCTTACATCAGGATATCAGACCACTAAAAATACTGATACTTAACCTGATGCCTTTAAAAATAGCAACCGAAACACATCTGCTAAGGGCACTTTCAAACAGCCCCTTGCAAGTAGAGGTTGATTTTTTAATGACATCAAGTCATGTTTCTAAAAATACACCACGGGAACACCTCTTTGCATTCTACAAGGTTTTTGAGGAAGTTAGAAACAACAAATATGATGGAATGATCATTACCGGTGCTCCGGTTGAATTGCTGGATTTTGAAGAAGTTAATTACTGGCCAGAGCTGACTGAGATAATGGATTGGAGTAAAACTAATGTGACCTGTACTTTTCATATTTGCTGGGGTGCACAAGCTGGCCTTTTTCATCATTATGGTATAAAAAAATATAAGCTTGATAAAAAGATGTTTGGCATTTTTAAGCACACTGTCGAACATCCTGAAGAGCCATTAATGAGAGGTTTCAACGATCTTTATCATGCTCCTCATTCTCGTTATACGGAGGTAAAAGAATCGGAGATAGCAAATCATCCTGACTTGATCTTATTATCAAAATCGGAGAAAGCCGGAATCTACATGGTCATGTCGAAGGACAGGCGCCAGATTTTTGTGACTGGACATTCTGAGTATGATGCCTCTACACTGCGCGAAGAGTATGACCGCGATGTGGCAAAAGGTCTTGATATTGATGTACCGGTAAATTATTTCCCTGATGATGACCCTGCAAATGATCCAATGGTACTATGGCGAAGTCATGCAAGTTTGCTATATTCAAACTGGCTAAATTATTACGTCTATCAGGCAACTCCGTTTCAACTGGATCAAATTTAATTGTATGACAAAGCTATTGGCAACCGATTTAGATGGCACCATTCTGGCCAGAAATGCATCCTTTAATAAAGCTGACCTGGAGGTTCTGGAATCACTGGGTAAGAAAGGTATCATCCGGATTGTTGCAACCGGACGAACCTTACAATCAGCATTCAAGGTTTTACCTAATGATTTTCCAATTGATTATCTTGTGTTTTCATCAGGTGCCGGTATCTATTGTTGGAAAGAAAAGAAGTTGTTATTGACCCAACATCTTGGTTTCGAAAAAACAAAAGTGTTGGTTGAGATATTCAACAGGCATCATATAGAATACACATTACATCATCCAATACCAGATAATCATCAGTTCTTCCATCCGGAGGGCAATGATCCTCATCCAGACTTTGAACGCTATCTGGAATTTAACAATGCCGATGCCGAACTAATTAACAGCCATGTTCCGGAACTGGAATACACTCAAACATTGGCATTCATGCCAAATATGGAGGTATTTGAAACAATCCGTAGTCAGATTAAGGACATAAAGGTGGTGCGAGCTACATCCCCAATCGACGGCCAAAGCATTTGGATGGAGTGCTTTGATATAAATGTATCCAAGGCCAATGGTATTCTGAAAATTTGTCAAATTGAAAGCATAAACACAGAAGCTGTCACAGTAATTGGTAATGATTATAACGATCTGGATATGCTAACAACATTTCAAAATGCTTTTGTTGTTGATAATGCACCTGATGAGCTGAAACAACAATTCGAGAATCTGAGAGATGTCCGGGAAGCACCGCTTCAAGATTGGCAAAACAGATTTACTTCTTAACTTCAGCTGTTATTGGGTATCGTGTATTTATGGCATCAACAAAAACAGCCTTGACTGATCCAATCAGAATTTTAGCCTCAACAATAATTGGGATACGATTGTCATCATCGGTAACCCAAACGGTCATATCCTCACCACTTTTAAATATTGTTCCTTCCACTAACAAAGGTGAGAACTTCAGGCAGTTAAAACGCCTGCCATCTCGGTTCTTAATAGTTTCCTTCCCCAGATATCTGATGTAAATATCATGGATCTCACCATCGACTACCATGCTTATCGGGATCTTTTCATTGATCGCATATTTTGAATAATCTATATTGCGTGCTTTATAGACCATTGTAAGCAGATCGAAAGAACAATCATTCCATTGTAAAACTGTATCTCTTTGTGGTTCCTTCTTTTTTTGTATTTGTGCTTTGATCAGCCTGTTTTCTCTATCAAACTGGTACAAATAATTAGCATGGTAACTACCTTCATTGGTGATCCGCTTAAACTCAAAAGGCTCGAGATGAAGTGTATCTACCTTCGTTTCAAAAGTATCGCGTACTTTGAAAAGAAAATCGTACGATGAATAGGTTGCACCATGAGCTTTCAAGTGATAAGCTGGTTCCTCATCAACTGTTATATCATCAACACTAAAAGATACTTGTCCGGCGTTAAGCCAGATAAAGCCCCAATTGTAGTATGCATGATACTTAACTAATTCACCAGCTTTAAAGGCTGTATTCCTATCATTACACTGTGCATTAAGCTGCAAAGTTAACAGCGCCAAAAGCGTTGCTGAAAGTAATTTCTGCATAAAGTAAAATTAAAGACAGCCTGATATCAAAAACAGTGCCTCGTTTATCTTGAAGCTATTTACTGACCTCTCCTATTTTTGCTTCAACAGACGCAATTTTACTAACGATACGCTGCCCTTTGTTTTTTTGTGCATCAATGTTCATTGAGCAATAAATCCGGTCTGAAACAGGCTCAAGAATATCGTAACTCTCCTGAACTATTTTTAGCGCTTCTGCCATTGTATCAGTTTCAATGGTCGTTCCCATTGGATTTAATTTATATGGAACACCACTTTCTTTGATATTCTTAATAACCTGACTAACATATTGGCTTACACTATCCCCTTTATCTGTGGGGAACATCGCAAAATTAAGCAGTACTGACATTATTCTTCTTTTTTCTTTGGTTTACGGAATTTTCTTGAGAACTCATCTAAGTTGAATTGCAGAGGGTCCCATGTCTCCTGATCAATCTCCCAATTCTTACGAATATTAATTTTATTCGGGTAATAAATCAATTCTTCTGGCTGAATACGTTCGTAATAGTTACCACTATCCCACTTGCCGTTCTTGTTCTCGTCCACTACAATACGCAACATATACTCACCCGGATTTAAGTAACGGAAACCTATTTTACCCGACTTATTGGTAATATAAGTTTGCTGCACAACAACTTCTTTTCGATTCAGTATTTGCACTAGCCAATTTTCATGGGGCTCGTGAATCTGGATAAACACTTTACCATAGCTATCAAGCGACTTGACGCTAAACTGCACATTAATTGAATCGTTCATTAATCCATAAATATCTGCTATAGCTGCAGAGTCAATGATCATTTCATACTTTACACCCGGCTCCCATTTATTTTTGATCGAATAATTCAATATGGATTTATCATCGTGAATAAACTCAAAATCCGTTTCTTCTTCAGGAATGGTATCTTTATGGTTATATAGCTTCAACGCATTTATATCAAAACTAACTGCGGGCGCCGGTAAAGAAAAACGAAACTGTCCAAAAACATCTACATTGGATTTAACGCTGCGGAGTTTGATGGTTGGGATTGGTTCCGGTTCATCATCTTTTTTACGCCTTTTCTTCTTTTTTTCCTTCACTTCGAAAAAATACATGGCAATTGTATCTGTTTTTGTGTAAGGGTTATCTAAAGAATCCCGCATTATATAACTCAATGAAACGGCTAAAGAGTCCTGATTATAGAAGGTGCTGTCGGCAACCCAAAAAGTCACGGTATCATTTTTTGCAGACCGATCCATAATAAAAGCATCCTTCACAGACTCGTGACCGGTCAATTCCAGTTTAGCATCCTCTTCTAAGGGACGGTTAAAATAGTAAGTTAACTTAGCACGTTCCTTTCGTTCTTCACTCATTAAATACTGCTCTTTATAATCGTGCTGAAACTTAAAAAGCTGCACACTATCAGGAGTATATACCAACTCTTCATAGTAATGAATCGAGTCTGTTTCCAGAGAATCGATACGGATTGTATCAGCAAACTGACGATATTCAAAACCAGGTTCTACAAAGATATCAGACCATGCCATCGCCTCGCCAGGCTGATCAAATTTGTAATTACGATTGGCATCTTCCAAAGCATATATTCGGTATTTACCCGGACTCACATTACGGATATTAAATCTTCCTTTTGAGTTGGTTTTTGCCATCCGAATCGGCACCAACTTCTGTATAGCTGTATCATTCACATTATTGTGAAGAAATATCAATACTCCTTCTGACGGAGACAAATCATCAGCATCATAGAGATTTCCTGACACTTGCAACGAATCGATATATTCTCCTGTTGAAAAAGAAAATGAGTAATTCTCCAATACGTTACCTTCATTATTATCCACAATGGCATCTGCAAAATCAAGGGTATAAGTCGTATTAGGCTGAAGGTCTTCCTCAAAGGTTATCATTAACCTGTTACCACGAGCTTCCACAATCGGCTGTTCATTAACCGGCGGCGAAACAATAAATTTGGTTCGGTAATCCTTAAGTTGGATTAGTTCATCAAATTCGATATAAATCTCATTCTTCTGGTAGTTAAGTGAACTGGCCTCAGGTATCGATCTGACAACGACTGGTGGAGTTTCATCTTTTGGTCCGCCAGTTGGCATTCCTACATTGGCGCAATACCAAAATAACTGAGTAGCTGCTAAGATTATGGCAAGTTGAATTATTTTCTTCTTCAAAATGAGTGCTTTTTAATTCTTCACAAATTTATATAAAGATTATGCAATAATTCGATATAAATTCATTTTTGAATTTCAAGAATATTTCTATCCGGCTTTACTCACAGGCTGCTCATTGCATGCCAGTTAAAAAATAATAACTTTGTCGTTGCACTCAAAAGCACTTTGATTATTATGAATAAAAATACTGCTAAACCATCGTCAAAGCTGGTATATATAATTGGTGGAGTTTCAATTGTTGTTATTTCGGTTTTATTGATCTTATTTTTCTCAAACCGACAAGAATACAAAGCAATGGTTGAAGAAATGACGGAAGAGAAAACCATACTGACTGAGGAATTTCAAGCATTAGCGTTGAATTACGATTCGCTTCATAGTAACAATGACACTTTAAACCTGATGCTTGAGCAGGAACGCGAAAAAATCACCCATTTAATTGAGGAAATAAAAACCATCAAAGCTACTAATGCCAGAAAAATAAGAGAATACAAGAAAGAACTGTCGACCCTAAGAGGTGTCATGAAGAATTTTGTTGTCCAGATTGATTCGCTCAACCGCCGCAATGAAGAATTGACACAAGAAAACATTCAGTACAGAAAACAACATGATGCCATAAAAGAATCTTATAAGGAACTTGAAAAGGAAAAGGAAACCCTGGACAAAAAGGTAGAGATCGCCTCTCAGCTCGAAACCCGGAATATTGAAACCACCGGGCTTAACAGCAAAGGCAAAGAGACAAAAAAAACAAAAAGTGTTGTTAAAATCAGAACTTGCTGCACAGTTCTTAAAAACGTAACTGCTCCGGTAGGCATTAAAACGGTTTTTATCCGCATCCAAAGACCTGATGATGTACTCCTTATCACATCAAAGGATAATTTATTCGAATATGAAGAGCAGGAAATTAATTATTCTGCTAAGCGTGAATTTGAGTACGGCGGAGAAGATGTTGACGTTTGTGTATACTATACCGCTGCTGATGGAGAACTTTTAAAAGGTGTATATACAGTTGATGTATTCGTCGATGGCTTTAACATTGGCACCGGCAATTTCGAATTAAAATAATCGTAAACAAAAACATACGAAAAACGGGAGGCAAATACTTCCCGTTTTTCTTCCTGACAAAGTCGATTAATAATCCACTTGCCCTCTTGGTATATCGTCGGCTATGCCAACTGCTTCTTTTTAAGGAAGCCACTATTCGATTCGGATGTGATATAATTGCTCTCTTCTGTTTCTGATTGGATAATACTTTCCGAAGCATGCGGATAATTGAGAAACGACTCATAAAACTTAACCTGCTCGAAATAATTAAGCTTTAGCTTGGTCGGACTCATTAAAAATTTCCGGGTCCAAAAACTAACCGGGTCGTACATGTTTACCACCTGCAGACCTTTGATCTTTAAAAAATAATCCAACAAAAGCTCTGTGGAATATTTATCCTTAGTAATCTGATTCAATGTTGCCAGTATATTTACTTTATCCTCCTCTCCCTGAGGAAACAATAACTTTTCAAGTTCTTTAGCAGCATTTTTTTCTGCTAAAAGAAACATGCCTTTCTTCCAGAACCATAGTCCGAATAGAGAAAGTGCGAATAGTGTTATCAGTAGCGTTGTCATCACAAAAATGATTATACTAATTATTTACTTCCGATATTATTGGGTTTAGATGAAATGGCTAACATATTCAGAAAGAAGACTTAATTGACCTTCCTTTTTATGCGCCAATTATCGATTATTAATACTTACTGAAGCGATAAAGGTTACATTTTTCTTGACGAGATGACATTTTTGGATGACAAAAACAGCTTATTCAAGGTTGAAGCGGATATTAAAAAGGGGGCAATGTAAAACTATTAAAATCCTTGCCACATTTAGCAAAGCTTAACTCTTCATACCACCGGAAAACAGATTGCACTCCCAGCTCTTTTTGACAAATCATACGAAACCCAAAACTCTCGTACATTCTTTTAGCTAAATACTCTTGCTCGAATTGCCCAGGAGTTGGAATCAATAAGGCTCTTCGTCGGCAGTAAAGCAAATCCATTAATGTTGAATAACCCGAACGACAAATGATAAACCGACTATTTTCTATCAGAGCTTTTTGATCTGCCGGACCGACGTGTGGTAAAACAATGATATTCCCCTCTTCCCGAATTGATTTTCCGGGACAAGCACCTAAAATAACCGTTCGTAATCCACTCTTCTTTAGTTGTGATAATAAGGTTGACTCCAGTTCTTCTCTTTGTGGTTCTGGCCCAGATAAAATTATTAGAACATCAGCCTTTTCCTTAAACGAAACTGTATTGTCTGCAATCATCAATCGCGAACTTATTCCCAAATAAGTTGACTTGATTCCTTTTACCGGTCTTGCCAATGAGCCTGCCAGACGCAGTGAAGCATCATCAGGAATCCAACATTCGTTAAACCGGCTCAACCATCTACGGCTTATGTAGTTGGTTATTGGTCTTAGAAAGGAAAAAGTGCGCCCAATATAAGGATGTGTTTGGTGTGTTATTATGATTGAATACACATTCTCGGAATAGAAACCATAACGATGATCAGATATAATCAAATCAATGTTTTTTTCCTTTATTATTCGGCTAACATGTTTCTTATCTGAACGAATACTTCGGATTAATGCGGGCAATTGTAGCATCAATTTCAGCCACTGATGCTGACCTTTCGACAAGCTTACATTAAAACCTTGCATCTCAATCCACTCCAGCAAAGAAAACTCTTCTCTTAAAACATGCAACGAGGAACCTTCACCAGCCAACAATACATAATGACCTTCATTGAGCAAACTCTTCACAACAGGAACTAGTCGGGTGGCATGACCTAACCCCCAATTCAGAGGGCTGATCAATATCCTTTTTTTATTTGCTCTTGATGTGGTCACATTGCAAATATAACATCATCTGTTTCTTTAGCCCGATACAGAAACAACAAAGCCTTTTGCTCTTGCTTTTTCTGCAATGCTTTCCAAAACACTAAGCGATACTTTCTTTAAAGAGTTATAAGGAGTATCTCTTTCGATGGTATATATCATGATTTTCTCAGGCTTGATTCTCTCTAAGGCCATTAACCACGAATTAATATCTTCTTCTGTTGTATTGTCTACAATATCACCTTCAAGCTCACCTGTTACAAACATTGTTTGAATAATCAACTTCCCTTTAAAGTCGCAAAGTTCCTGTATTGTCTTTTCCAGATCAAAAGGATAGTTGGGTTGATCAAGCTTTAAAATAGTTTCTTTCAGTCCAGAGTCCAACTTCTGGATATTATCTTCAATCTTCAGAAGTGCATTAACAACTTCAGGTTTGTTTATACGCGATGCATTTGAAAGAACCGCTATTCTGGCTTCAGGACAATATTCATCTCTTAATTCAATTGTATCATCAATCACTCCACTAAATTCAGGATGCAAAGTGGGTTCTCCATTACCTGCAAACGTTATCACATCAGGCTTTAAACCGTCTTTTAACATCTCTTTTAGTTTAACATACAATGCATGCCTCACCTCATCGCGAGTTGGCATTTGTCCCGTTTTATCCCCTAACTGGCCATTTAAACCACACTCGCAATAAATGCAATCAAACGAACATATCTTTCGATTAACCGGTAAGAGATTCATTCCTAAGGAAACACCTAAGCGACGACTCTTAACCGGACCAAATACTATATCATCAAACAAAAACGTGGACATACTTTCTTTTTTTGCAAATGTAAGAGTTTAGTGACAAGATTCAGGCGATACCTATATGATATGTTTCAGTAAAACTTCAACGAGCATTCGCATAAACTTCCATGACAAAAATTTAAAAACATTGGAGAGTTTTTCAAAAACTTCGGAAGTTTCTTGAAAAACCTCGGAAGATTTTTAAAAATCTTCCGACCTTTTTTAGATCATGCTTTGGTGCTTATCCGATGAATATGATCAATGTGCTAATATTCATCGGATAAGCCTCCTAAACCCCCTTTGTGGTCTATGGTCATGAGCCATTTTACACAACGAACTAAATTGCTATCTTTGGTGACTTGAATTTTAGGCAACTTCATGAAGTTTAAAGAGGTAATAGGGCACCATAAAATAAAGCAGCATTTGATTAATATGGTAAAAGAAAACCGTGTCAGTCATGCTCAATTATTCTGTGGACCTGAAGGGATTGGAAAAATTAACCTAGCATTAGCCTTTGCTCAATATCTTAATTGTCACAACAGGCAAGATGATGATTCGTGTGGAGAATGTCCTTCTTGTATCAAGTACAAAAAACTTATTCATCCAGACCTACATTTTGTTTTTCCTGTTGCAAAAAGCACGAAACACAAAAATCCGGTAAGCGATTCTTACATTAATGAATGGCGGCAATTTGTTTTAGGTAATACTTATTTTAATATCCACCAATGGTTTAACTTTCTTGATTCTGACAAACAAGGATTAATTTACAGCCAGGAAAGTCAGGAGATTATTAAAAAGCTTAGCCTTAAAACCTTTGAGGCTAAGTACAAAGTGATGATTATCTGGTTGCCTGAAAAGATGCATGTTGCAGCGGCCAATAAGTTGCTCAAATTACTGGAGGAACCACCCGAAGGAACAGTATTTCTATTAGTATCTGATAATCCTAACGAGATATTGGGAACGATATTAAGCAGGGCGCAACGACTAAATATTCCTGCACTGGAAATAAATGACATTGCTGAGGCCTTAAAAAAAGAATTTGACTTTGACGATAATGAATGTGAAAGGTTTGCAAAGTTATCGGTTGGCAATTATGTCAATGCCAGAGAAATAATCAACCAGGGAGAAGAACGCTCTTATTATTTCGACAAGTTCGTTTCTGTAATGCGTTTAGCTTATGGACGGAAACTATTTGATTTGATTGACTGGTGTGATGAAATGAACCGACAATCTAAAGAACGGCAAAAAAACTTCCTTGAATTTGCCCTCAGGTTGATTCGGGAAAACTTCATGATGAATATTCAGGAGAAAGATTTATTGTATCTTACACCTGAAGAAGAGAATTTCTCGTTGCGATTCGCTCCGTTTATTAACGATGGTAATATTCTTCAGTTGAGTGAAGAGTTTAGTTTAGCACATTCCCACCTTGAACAAAATGGGAATGCACGTATTATATTAATGGATCTGTGTTTAAAAGTAATTATGCTTTTAAAATAATAAGAAGCACAGATTCTCAAGGCCAAAGAGCCTTTTATATTTTATTTTATGGAAGAAGTTATTCAAGATACAAGTAAAAAAGGATGTTCGGGTTGTAACAGTCGGTGCGGTAAACTTAATGTGTACGACTGGCTTGATGACTTACCCGATAGCATCAATAGCACTGACATTGTTGAAATACAATTTAAGAATACCAGAAAAGGTTATTTCAAGAATAGCAATGCTCTTCGGATCTCAAAAGGCGATATTGTAGCTGTTGAAGCGTCGCCAGGTCATGATATTGGTACAGTAACCCTGACGGGCGAGTTGGTATTGTTGCAAATGAAAAAGCACAATATCAACCTGGAAACATTTGAATTTAAACGAGTATACAGAAAAGCTAAACAAGCCGACATTGAGAAATGGGAAGAAGCACGGAATCTGGAGCATGAAACCATGTTAGAATCACGTCGGATAGCTGAGCGTTTAAACCTCAATATGAAAATTGGTGATGTTGAATACCAGGGTGATAAAACAAAAGCCATTTTCTATTACATCGCCGATGAACGTGTTGATTTTCGTCAGTTAATAAAGGTTTTAGCCGAAACATTTCGTGTAAGAATTGAAATGCGCCAGATTGGAGCTCGACAGGAAGCGGGGCGTATCGGCGGGATTGGCCCTTGCGGCCGTGAACTCTGCTGCTCAACCTGGATGACCAATTTTGTTTCTGTAACAACCAATGCTGCGCGCTATCAGGAAATTTCTCTCAATCCGCAAAAGCTGGCCGGACAGTGTGGCAAACTAAAATGCTGCCTTAACTACGAACTGGATGTTTATATCGATGCTCAGCAGGATTTCCCTAAAACCAGCATTGTATTAGAAACTGTTGATGGCAGCTATTACCATTTCAAAACAGATATTTTCTCTCGTACCATGTGGTATAGTACCAGTAAAGAAGTACCTGCAGGAATAGTATCTGTTTCAGTTGATCGTGTTAAAGAAGTCATCCGACAAAACCGTAAAGGGAAGAAAGTTGACCAACTGGCCAATGAAGCTCCAAAAATGATGATTTCGGAGCCAACATATGACAATGTGATCGGTCAGGAAAGCTTGACGCGTTTTGATGAGCAAAAGAAGAAAAAGAGGCGTCCGAGCAGGCGCAAAAATGGAGGAGGTCAACAAAGCGAGGTAAAAAATAATGGCTCGAAGAATAACGAAAGAAAAGCAAAAAGTAACGAAAGAAGACAAGGTGGCAATACCCAGTCTGGTTCCGGAAAACCTTATAATAAATCAAAACGTCGATACCGACCTAATAACCAACGCAAACAACAAGGAGGTGATGGGCAAAATAAAGAACAATAAACTTTTATGGGCCATTTTATTTGGCATTATTACATTAACCAGCTGTGACCACAATGTTGTATTTGATCAATATGTTACCATTCCTGATGGCGGGTGGAATATGGACTCAATGGCAGTTTTCAAACTAGATATTGAAAATCCCGATAAAGCTTATAATGTTATTATCAATATTCGTAATCGCTCCAATTATCCCAATAGTAACCTTTGGTTATTTGTGGATGTAACCAGTCCTTCCGGTCAGAATGTTCAGGACAAGATTGATTGTATCCTAGCTGATGATACTGGTCGCTGGTTGGGATCTGGTTGGGGAAACTTGTATCATGTAAAAATACCTTATCAACAAAACGTAAAATTCGCCGAAACCGGAGAATACACCTTTCGTATTGTACAAGGTATGCGTGAAGAAGACCTGAAAGGCATTCACAATATTGGACTACGATTAGAAGAAGCTGCTGGATTAAAAGAATAAAAAGGTGGGAAAAAACAAGTTGAAAAAGTTTGCCGAAATGGCAAATTACGACCATGTATTTGAAGCTGACTTTAGCGATTTGAAAGGGGAAGACTTTCACCAAAAAGGAAAATGGCATCAGAGTTTTTTTAAGAATAATAATCCAATCGTACTGGAACTGGGGTGCGGCAAAGGTGAGTATACAGTTGGATTAGCCGAACTATTTCCTGATAAGAATTTTATTGGCATCGATATCAAAGGAGCCCGCATGCACCGCGGAGCTACTGATGCTCTGAATAAAGGGTTGAAGAATGTTGCCTTTGTACGAACGCGTATTGAGTTTATTACCGCTTTTTTCCAACAAAATGAAGTGGACGAGATTTGGCTGACATTTCCCGACCCACAAATGAAAAAGGTTAACAAACGCCTGGCTTCAACACGCTTCCTGAAGTTATATAAGGAGTTCCTAAAACCTAATGGACTTATTCACCTCAAAACTGATTCTAACTTTTTATACACTTACACCTGTGAAATGGTAAAAGAGAATAAGTTTCAGATCGAAGTGAACGAATCGGATTTATATAACTCCAACTACCAAAATGAAATACTCTCAATCCAGACGCACTATGAGTCAAAGTGGATTGCACATGGCTTATCCATTAAATATCTGCAATTTCATTTGGAAGATCGGGATCAGTGGATCGAACCGGAAATTGAAATCGATTTTGACAGCTACCACAGTGCCGGCAGAGGAGTTGTAAAAGAACGAGAAACGTTTTCAAAGCATGTTGATGCCAGACGAAAAGGAAGATAAACTAATGAATATTCGCAATGGCAGACAATGATTTTTTCAGTCGGGTTTTTCAGGTTGCTGAATTGATACCAAAAGGCAGAGTAACCAGCTACGGTGCTATTGCCAACTACATTGGCAGCTACAGAGGTGCCCGCATGGTTGGATGGGCTATGAATAAATGCAGTAGCTGGCACCGTTATATTCCTGCACATCGTGTTGTAAACAGTAAAGGCTTGCTAACCGGAAAACACCACTTCCCCGGGGGCGAAACCATGAAAGAGTTACTTGAAAACGAGGGAATTATTGTAGAAGACAATCAAATTATTAATTTCAAAGATGTTTTTTGGGACCCTTCTAAAGAGTTGCTGTAAAGCAGTCTTTTTACCCGATTGAAGAGAAAGTGAATTTCTCTTTTTTTTATACCTTTGAGTCTAATTTTTACAAGGTTTAAATAAAGATAAGCATGGAATACTATCCAAATCTCATATTAGATGCATTAAAACATGTTGAGCATCCCGGCAAAGGCAAAGACATTGTGTCGCTTGGAATGGTTGAGGATGATATACGTATTGATGGAAAACGAATCAGTTTTAGTTTGTTGTTTGATAGAGCAAACGATCCTTTGGTTGGATCTTTAAAAAAGGCCTGTGTACAGGCTATCAAAACATATATTGACGAAGCTGCTGAGATTGAAGGTAATATCTATGTTAAAATAAAGCCAAAAGAAAAACCTATTGTACAGAAGGCACTACCAGAAGTTAAAAACATCATTGCCGTAGCATCCGGTAAAGGTGGAGTTGGTAAATCAACAGTTACCTCAAACCTGGCTGTAGCCTTGGCTAAAGCAGGTTATTCTGTCGGATTGCTGGATGCAGATATTTTTGGCCCATCGGTTCCGATCATGTTTCAAACCGAAGATGCTAAACCTGTGCTTGAAAAGATTGATGGTAAAGATAAAATCATCCCTGTTGAAAAATATGGCGTTAAAATGCTTAGCATCGGCTACTTTGTAAACCCTGATGATGCATTAATATGGCGGGGTGCCATGGCGACCAATGCCATTCGTCAGTTAATTAACGATGGAAACTGGGGGGAACTGGATTACCTATTAATTGATCTGCCTCCGGGAACAAGCGATATTCATTTAACCATCGTACAAACCATTAGTATCACAGGAGCTGTAATTGTATCAACCCCACAAAATGTGGCGCTAGCGGATGCTGTTAAAGGTGTAAGCATGTTCCAAAGTAAGAATATCCAGGTACCGGTATTAGGTTTGGTTGAAAATATGGCTTGGTTTACCCCTGCTGAATTACCCGATAACAAGTACTATATCTTTGGAAAAGACGGAGGTTCAAAACTGGCAAATAAAATGGGTATACCATTATTGGGACAAATTCCGCTTGTACAAAGTATTCGCGAAGGAGGAGATAGCGGAGAACCAGCCGCACTTAATGAAGGCTCTGTAACTGGTTTAGCATTTGCCGAATTAGCTCAGAAGGTTGTTGAGCGAGTGGAAATACGAAATGCCACTATGCCGGAGACGAAAATTGTAGAAATGAAGAAATAATTTGGTCATGGGAGAGAATAAAACGCAAATTACGCAGCAAGTAGAAGCTGCTTTGGAGGAAATTCGTCCTTACCTTAAGGGAGATGGAGGTGACATCAGCCTGATTGAAATAACAGAAGATTACATTGTTAAAGTAAGACTTGAAGGCTCTTGTGATGGATGTCCGTTAAGCATGCAAACGCTTAAAGGTGGTGTGGAAATGGTTGTTAAAAAATCAGTTCCTCAGATTACAGAAGTTATTGCAGTAGAATAAAATATTAATGCAGAAGGTAAAGATCAATTGCCTTCTGCAATATATTTTGTATTAGCCGGGATTTACTCAGGCATTTTTAATATTAGGCGACTTTCAGGAAACTAATTAAGTGTCATATATGGTACCTTAAACACTACTCTGGTACCTTGCTTGCCATACATTGAGAGATCTTCAATTTTTAATGTTACTGAATTTGAGTTTTCTTTTCCATTTAGAAGGCTTAATCGCTCACGGGTTAAACCTACTGCCACAGATTTATGTTTTTTATTTTTACCCTTTCCTGCCTTGATTGAGTTTTTAATGCCTATTCCGTTATCTTCGATTGAGAACTCCAATACATCCTCATTTTTTCTTAAACTCACATTAATATAGCTTCCACTTTTAGTTAGCTGGCCGTGTTCAATCGCATTTTCTATAAACGGTTGTGTCAACATGGGTGGTACCAACACTTCATCAAGTTTAATTTTTTCATCAAACTCAATACTATAATTGATCTGGTTTTCAAACCGTTTATTTTGCAGACTCATGTATTTGTCCAGAATTTCCTTCTCCTTTTTTAAAGTAATATACTCTTCTTTAGCATATTGAAGAACCAATCGCATTAACCCAGAAAAGTCAGCCACAAAATCTATAGCATCCTCCTTATTGTTCTCCATTATAATACATTGCAATGCCGATAAAGAATTAAAAATAAAATGAGGATTCATCTGAGATCGAAGTACCTTTTGCTCCATGGCTGTCTGGCGCTGTCTTTCTTTTATTTTTAGCACGTACACCCAAATCAAAACAATGACAGTCAACATCAAAAACACGATGGTGACACCCCACATATACAGTCGGTTACGTTCTTCTTTTGATCGTAACAAAAGAAGTTCCTTCTGACTTTTTTCAGCATGGTATTTTTTCTCCAGTTCGAGCACCTTATCAAATTGCTCTTCATTATAAATGGAATCTTTTAATAAATAGGAAGCCTCTAAGGCCTCATTAGCCTGCTTATATTGTCCCATTTTCTTATAGGCCTCATACAATTCTTCTAAGTTTCCTTGTTGAACTTCTCTCAATCCAACTTTTTTATTGTAGTCATTGGCTTTATTGTACGCCTTCAATGCCTCTGGCAGATTATTGCTATTAAGATACATCTCCCCTATCATACTATACGTATGAACCAGTCCCACCTTATCCTCTGTTCGATGAAATATTTCAAGAGCAACATTAAAATAATGCCTTGCTCTTTCTATTTGTACCTCTATTGAAAACAGGCGACCCAGGTTTGATGCTACAGATGCAATCCCTTTATCATGCCCAATTTTTGTATATAAATCATATGCTTCTTTGTAATGAGCTAAAGCTTTTTTATAATCCTGCTGCCTCGCTCTTATGACGGCCAGGTTATTATAAATATCAGCGACTGCTCTAGTATCATCCAGCTCCTTATATATGTCCATAGCTAGATTATAATATTCCTCAACTAACACATAGCGTTCCCATTTGCCATATATAATTCCAAGATTTTGATACGACTGTGCTATTCCCTCCTTGTTATCTGCAAGTTTCTCAAGTTCTAACGAATGTGTATATGCCACCAAAGCACTGTCAAAGTTGGCCTTTAAATAATACAATAAACCAATGTTATTATATAAAACTGCATGCCTGGATTTATCCTCAACCTGGTCAAATGCTTCTAATGATTTTTTGTAAGCCTTCAGCGAAAAATCCAATTCCTGCCTGTAATAGTAAACTTCAGCCATTAAGGAGTGATAGTACGCTTCTTTTTTCTTCTTCCCAAAGGGACATGAATCCAGGTGCTCTTTCCCCAATGTAAGAACACTATCAATATTATCAGGCACAATTTGGGTCAAATGGTTCATTCGATTGAGCCATTGCGATTTCTCTTTTGAATCAATTCCCTGACTGAATCCACTATGTGGAAGGGAATAAATAAAAACAATCGTAAAGAAGTAACGGAGAATATGCATTGTAGATATTATGAGTCATCAAATTTAACACATTTTTTTAATAGATTGATATTCAACTTCAACACTCATAAAACCATAAATCCAATCATACACATTGATTTAATGACTTTTTACAAATGCTTGAAAAAACTGATATTTGCTCAATAAATAATTTGATCACTGTTAGAATGGAGTGTTTCATTCCCTTACCAAATATTAACATCAGGAATTTACCTTCTGAGTTCACTAATCCTTTTGATTACGAACCTCATCAACTATGTATTGAAGCACTGGAGCATTTGAAGGATAACTTACCTGTCTCGGTTAAAATGCCTAAGGGTAAAATGTACGGCGTTCTGATTGTCAAAAACCAACAAGGGACAATTGGTATGCTCGTTGCCTATTCCGGCAATGAAAAAGAAGCAAATTCAGCACTGCCATTCGTCCCTCAGGTTTACGAGATTACTAACCCCAATGGTTTTTTTCGGAAGGCAGAAGTGGAACTAAATCAAATTAATGCGAAGATAAAAACACTGGTTGACTCTAAGGTTTTGGATAAAATTCGAAAGCAATTAGATGATAAGAAAAAAGAATCGCAACGTTTGATCGACAATGCAAAATCAGAACTTAAAAAAAACAAGCTGATACGCGATGAAAAGCGTAAACAGCTAAGCAATGAGGATGAGCTTGCCAAGCTTATTAAACAAAGCCAGCGAGAGAAAAGTGAGTTTAATAAATTAAAGAAACAATTAAAAGATGAGCTTAATTCTTTAGAAATTGAAGAAAAGAAATTTATTACTGATATAAAGTCACTTAAACAAGAAAGAAAAAGAAAATCCGCAGCTGTTCAAAAAAGAATCTTCGACAACTATCGTTTTCTAAATAGCCTGGGTGAGCAGGAAAGTGCCAGTTCAATTTTTGGTAATACCAAAAGTAAAGTGCCTCCGGCCGGTGCGGGTGATTGCTCAGCACCCAAATTATTGCAATATGCTTATCTACATCAATTAACGCCAGTTACGATGTCCGAATTTTGGTGGGGACCTTCACCAATCACAGAAATTCGTAAACATGGTTATTTTTACCCGGCCTGTAAAAGTAAGTGTGAGCCCATATTGGCTTTTATGCTTAAGGGCTTATCTATTGAAAAACAACCTGCAAAAGAAAACCTAAAAATAAAGATCATCTATGAGGATGAGGCCATTATGGTTGTCAACAAACCACCTGGTTTACTGTCCGTTCCAGGCAAAGAACAAAGTGATTCGGTTTATACGCAGATCAAGAATATGTATCCATCAATTGAAGGTCCAATAATTATACATCGTCTGGATATGTCAACTTCAGGTATTCTTCTGCTTGCTAAGAGTAAAATCATTCATGAACACCTACAAAAACAATTCCTGGAACAAACCATAAAAAAGCGCTACGTCGCCCTACTTGATGGGGTTATAAGTGAAAAGAATGGGGAAATTAATTTACCATTACGCGTTGATCTTAATGATCGTCCCCGGCAAATGGTTTGTTATGAATATGGTAAAGAAGCTATCACTCATTGGCAGGTTATCGAACAAAGAAAAAATCAAACATTGATCCATTTTCACCCACTTACAGGAAGAACACATCAGTTGAGAGTGCATTCGGCTCACAAGCTTGGCCTAAATACTCCAATTGTTGGTGATCCACTTTATGGTAAGAAATCAAATCGTTTAATGCTTCATGCTGAGCATATTGATTTTTTTCATCCAATCAAAAAAAGAAGATTATCATTCACCCAACCCATTGATTTCTAACAAACAACCAACACTCTCAATCACATATTAATTCCTCCGCCCTCCTGAATTTAATAGATTCAACTATTCATGTTCAAATATAATTTACGATCAATAGTGTAATGTGCTTGGAAAAGTGCATACTCTTAATTATTTTGTAAAAAAATAACCTATTCGCCTTTTTATTATAACATTTGACATCGATTTACTATCGGTATATAAATTTGGAGGACCAGATAACGTGAAAAAAAAACCTACACTAGTTAGCATTGTGCTAATGCTGACATTCATAAATCTTCTTGTGCTGGCATTACGTAATATTATTGTTGGCAATGATTTTTATTCATTCTTAAGATCCAATCTTTTTATAGGATCACTACCTGTAATAGTTATATCCTATTTACTATATCGGTTTAACGATAAGTTAAGCACAGTTGTTTTTTGGGCGGGTACCCTCTTATGGGTTTTGTTTTATCCCAATGCTCCTTATATGATTAGTGACCTGATTCATGATAGTCAGGATCCAGTTTCGAAGCTTAATCCTGAAATGATTAAATACGACACTTTAATTATTTTCTCTTTGGCAATGCTATCCGTTTTCTATGGCTTTTTATCTCTTAAATTGATGTTTACCCTTTTTAAGGAGCGATACAGCAAGCGGTTTGCACATATTGCCATTCATGCAACATTGATACTTAGTTGCCTCGGTTTCTATATGGGGCGCGAATTATTGTCAGCCATTAAGCTGGGTAATGGCTATCTGTATTCATGGGAAATATTCCTGGAACCTATACAAATCATTAAAATAGTATGGAAAGCTATTTGGCCTATTCAGGATAATTGGCCAGCTTACGCCATGATGGCATTATTCGGGTTAGTACAGTATTTACTTTTGGTCATTTTCTACTATGTCAATAATATTGAAGCAGCACCTGAAACAAAGTCAATTAAAGCCTGATACAACACAATTATACAAATCAACCTGAAACCAGGAATTAAAAATCAACACTTTATGAATATCAGAAGAAAAATGATCTACTTGCTCCTTTCCATGGGAGCTATGCTTTTTTTACCATGGCTTGGAGGTTATTTCTACTACGACGGTAATTTTCCTGCCGATTTTTTCGCCTACCCTGCACTTAAACCTATTGATAAGCCTGGTTTCAACTTATTAATTTTTTGCGCCATTGCAGTTGCATGTCTTGCCATGTCGGCCATTTACATAAAGCCTAAGTGGTTTGGGTTTAAAAAAACATTTCAAGAAAGCACCCCTCCATCAAAAAAAGTTAAATTACCATATTGGTTCTGGTTTGGTTTGATTTGCTGGGGAACTTCGCTAACTCTTTTAAGCCTTCACTTGAAGGAGCCAGCCTGGTTTATCCATTGGAGCGATGTACCATTATTTTGGGGAGCTGTTCTTATACTGGATGGTATTGTTTATAAGCGTTCCGGAGGGAAGTCTCTGGTTGCTCAAATTCCCCAAGAGTTAATCGGAATTGGTGTTGCTTCCATGACTGGTTGGATGATTTTTGAGTTTATGAATTTTTTCGTAGATGATAATTGGTATTATCCATGGGGTAATATTCTTGATCGAGAAGAGTTTCTTTTATATGCTTTTATTGTATCATCCGGTCTGCTACCATTAGCATTTGAGTGGTATTTATTATTTCTTACCATTCCTAAATTAGCCAATCGGTTCAAAAATGGTATTAAGATCAAATTAAACAATTCAATAAAAACGACTTTATTAGTTCTGTCGTTGATTGGAATGTTTGCTGCAGGCCTTTTTCCAAACCAGCTATTCTTTGTTTTATGGGTATCTCCACCTGTTATTTTAGCGGTTATTCTTGATAAAATTGGGGTGTGGACACCGTTCAACCCGATTTCTAAAGGTAACTGGGGACCTGTTTTACTTTCTGCCTTGACATATTTTGTAACCGGTTTTACATTAGAAGGACAAAACTATTTAAGTGCCATTCACGATGGTCAAACAGCATTGTTTACCAATGACCCGGCCTATTGGCAATACAGTCTCCCATACGTTAATGTGGCCCATGTATTTGAAATGCCAATACTTGGTTATTTTGGTTATTTGCCTTTTGGCGTTTATTGTTGGTTATGGTGGATCGCATGTGCTACGTTACTTAACATCCCTGCTAAGTTTCTTAAAGAAAACCCATTGGATTTTTAATTGATCTATGAAAAAACTGTTGTTGTGCCTGCTTCTGCTTCCTGTAATGGCGAATAGCCAGAGTATTTTATGGGATGGTAGTGTCGATCAATTATCGATTTGCGATAAAGCTGAGATATATGAGGATGCAAACGGAACACTTTCATTTGATGATATCATCTCAAATGAATATCAAAATAAATTTGAATTATCCGATAACTTAATTCTCAGCTTAGGGTACACCGATTCGTTTTTCTGGTTAAGATTTCATGTTCAAAATCAAACTAATAGTAACATTATATTGGAGCTTGCCCAGGCAGGATTACCTGTCTCTGATCTGTATTATTTGAATAAGGATTCTAAAATAAATCATATTAAGGCCGGTTATTCGGTATCGATGAATGAAAAGTTAATTAACACCTCTTTTCAGGCTTTTGAGCTACCACCCGGTGAAACAATTTGTTATATCAGACTAAATTCAAATTCTGAACCCGTACCTATTTTTCTATATGGACAGAAAGCTTTCGAAAGTCGAACCACAATGCAGAAATTGAGCTATGGGTTTTACTTAGGATTAATGATTTTTGTGATCCTGAACAATATCTTTCTCTTTATTTCTCTTCGAAAACGACTCTATCTGTTTTATGCCTTAATTGTTTTAATGTACATCTGTTACTCTGCAGCTGTAATAGATGGTTTCCTGGTTTATTTTATATCAAAACCGAACCTTAAATTCTTATACACTACTATTCCGGCCATAGGTATCGTATTGCAAACAATTTACTGTCTTGTGTTTCTGGAGGCAAAAAAATATGCTCCAAGATTATATAAGATTATACTGGGTTTCGTTGCCTACTTTGGCATTTGGATGCTTATTAAATTCTTCTTGACATTCCCAATTGTTCAACCAATAAATACGGTTAACGCTCTTATTTCGTTTTTAATAATGGGATTTGTTGGAGTCCGGGTTGGAACAAATGGCAACAAAATGGGCTATTATTTTGCGATTGCCTATTTTATATATTTTACACTCGTTGCTGTGCAAGCAATATATATCAACATAGGAAGTCCGAAATACATTGGAGGCTTAAGCTTTGTAGCCTATGCAACATTGGTAGAGGCATTTTTACTTTCATTTCTTCTTACAAAAAGATTTGAATGGGAAAAAGAAGAAATTGAAAAAGAAAAATATGCGGCTCAACTAAAGGTTATTGAAAAAACATTGGAAAATGAGAAAATAATTGAAGGACAGAAAAACGAACTGGAAAATCAGGTGGCTGCCAGAACCACTCAGTTACAAGAAATGAATCTGGAGCTTAAGGCGACAAATAGAAGAATGTTGGAGTTGAATGACTACAAAGAGTCTATGACTGCAATGATTGTGCATGATTTCAAGAACCTGTTGAATACCGTTATTTCATTTTCTGAAACGCCTCCAACAGAAAGACGCTTACAAAGTATCCATAATTCAGGAAGGTACATGCACAACCTGGTTATGAATATACTTGATGTGCAAAAATTCGAATCAGTTGAGATTAAACTTGCTCAAAGCAACCATACAATCAGCGAAGTTGTGCACGAAGCCATTGAACAAATGAGCTTTATGATAGAGCAAAAAGCGATCAACTTAAGATATCTACCCAATGAAGAATTACTCTCGCGTTATGATTATGGATTGATTTTAAGGGTTATTGTGAATATCCTATCTAATGCTGTTAAGTATGTACCTGTTAATGGCAATATTGATATAATAGCTGAAAGAAAGGATGAATTCCTTATGCTGTCAATCTCTGATGATGGAGCAGGTATTCCGCCTGATAAGATAGATCTGGTATTTAATAAGTTCACTCAAATAAATGCGCGTAAATCCGGAGCAGTTCGTTCTACCGGTATTGGATTAGCTTTTTGTAAAATGGCGATTGAAGCGCATGGTGGAAAAATTGGAGTTAACTCAAAACTTAACGAAGGTTCTACCTTCTTTTTCACCTTACCTATTTTAAAAGGAAATAGTGATAACTTGTCAATTGCTAAACAGATTAGCTTTAAAGAGGAAAAAGCCGTTGACCTGTCAAATGACGAAAAAGAAATACTGAAACCGTTCATCGAGGAATTAAGCAAATGGGAGGTATATGATTTTAGCGAAGTAATTTCAATAGCAGATAAAATTGCCCTGATAAACAATAAAAACATCAATTTATGGAACAATAACTTGCTTAAGGTTTTATATAGTGGTAATGCTAAATCCTATAAGAATATCATAAGTCAATAAAATCATGTCGAAAAGTTCAACTTCTACAATATTAATTGTTGATGATCAACCAGATATTATTGATTCTGTAACTGGCTATCTTAACGGACAGAATAACTATAGATTTCTGCAAGCGGTAAATGGTCAGATGGCATGTGAAGTGGCTGAAAAAAGAAGACCTGATTTAATAATTATGGATTGGGAAATGCCACTTATGAATGGATACCAGGCATTGTTAAAAATTAAAAATAATCCTGAGATAAGCCATATTCCTGTTATCATGGCCACTGGCCGATCATCTTCGGATGACTTGGATCAGGCCCTTAATGCCGGAGCTGCCGATTACATTCGCAAACCAATTGAAAAACAAGAACTACTTGCAAGGGTAAGAACATGCCTTAGTATATCCATGTATATTAAAGAGATCAAATCCAAAAATGATAAACTAATTGATTTAAACCGGGAAAAAGATGGGTTGATAAATATCGTGGCTCATGATTTAAAATCACCACTATGCACCATAGCAGGCTTTATTGACTTAATCAAACGTGACGGAACTATTAATAAAAAACAAAGTGAATATTTATCTATCATCGATAATGCAACTAAAGATGGTATGTGTTTAATTGAAGATCTTTTAGATGTACATTCTTTTGAATACGATGATTCAAAAATTCAATTATCCGCAGTACATATTAAAGAATACATTGGTGACTGGCTTAAAACCTTTGATCGTGAACTGGAACGAAAAAAACAAAAACTAAAGCTTAATATTCAGGTTTCTAATTCACATATTAATACCGACCCATTACTTCTACAAAGGATTCTTAATAACCTCTTGTCAAATGCCATTAAATTTTCAGAAATTAAAAAGCGTATATTCATAAGTGTAAAAGAGAATCAATCTACATTTGATTTCTCAGTAAAAGATGAAGGACCTGGAATAAGTAAAGATGACCAGGAGAAAATGTTTAAACGATTTCAAAAATTAACGGCTAGACCAACGCAAGGTGAAAGTTCAAATGGATTAGGGCTGTCCATCATTAAAGCACTCACTTATAAACTAGGCGGGGAAATTATTGTTAATAGTCAACTTGGACAGGGAACTGAGTTTATTATTAGACTAAAGAAATAAGCTGGAGGCACTCTATTTTTAAATCCCAACAAATTCTCCGTTCTGTTAAAAAAATAAAGACTTCTTCCGGATTGGTGCGAAATTTGGTGATTGCCTGACCCAAAACTATTTTATTAACTACTGTGTTGAATATGCAAATAGTCATTGTTACAATTTTAACTCTTTAAGAATGCGCGCTCAGATATTTATATTATTCCTCTTTATTATACCATCCTTTTATTCAGCCAGTTCTCAAGAATTTGATCGGGGAATCATTAATCCAACTTTCATGCCCAAAGGACAATGGATGATCGGCGGTACACTATCGTATAAAACGAATAACCAGGATAATTATAAATTCCTATTTATAGAGAATTGGGATGGTAATGGCTATAACTTTAAGGTGACTCCATATTTTTTATACACTTTCAAAGAAAATACTGGTATTGGTGGTAAATTCTCATACAAAAGATCCTACACCGATATTTCTTCATTCAATATCAAAATTGACGAAAACACGGACATATCGTTAAATGACTACGAATCGATAAACCACATGTTCTACACAACAGGTTTTTTGAGGAATTATTTGGCACTTGGTGAAAACAGACGCTTTGGCCTTTATGTTGATACAGAAATTTCTTACGGATTCGGGCAAAGCAAAATTGTATCGGGTGCAGATGATAATATCAACGGCACATTTGAAACAATTAATGAACTTCAGATTGGCGTTGTTCCAGGCTTATGTGCTTTTATCAACAATAATGCTGCTTTAGAAGTATCGGTTGATGTTTTGGGTATTTCATTCCGCAACGTACAACAAGAATTTAATCGCGTTGAAACAGGATCATTAACTACATCCGGTGCTGATTTTAAAATCAACCTTTTTACAGTAAAATTTGGAGTATCCATATATTTATAAATGAGTACCCTGCTATATGAAAATATTTAAAGCTTTAAAATATCTATATCTGCTGCCAATGATAATTTTTGGTGGGTGCATCGAAAACGACATACCTTACCCGATTGTGTTTGGAGAGTTTATAACATTTGAAGTTGAACATCAGGTGGGAGAATCCATTATTAACACAGATGATAGAATTGTACAAATTAAGTTGGGAGAATTAGCCGATCCTTCAAAGGTAGAAGTTATTAATTATAGCATTACCGAAGATGCAACCATCGATCCGGAAGTAGAGGATATTATTAACCTAAGCGATAGCTTGTTGTATACTATTACAACCTATCAGGATTATTTATGGACTGTAAAAGCATCCCAATCAATAGAACGGCATTTTAGAATAGACCAACAAGTTGGCAATCAGATAATCGATCCTGAAAACTATACTGCTAAAGCGTTTATTGCTCATGGCAATGACCTCACACAGGTAAATATTATTGATCTTAAACTTGGTCCACCTGATGCAAGCTATGAACCTGATCCTTCAACCATCAATGATTTTACGAGCGATGTAGCTATTACAGTTAGTTACAGAGATATAGAGGAGCAATGGACTTTAAGCGTAGAGCATGGCGATGGAATTCCTGGCCAGGACGATGCAGATATTCTGGAACTTACTTTGAATGAGCAGGTATCGGGAAGCGAAACCATTATTACCTCCTACACAATTGATAATATTGAAGGCTTTATTGATATTAATGTCACCAAAGAAGACCTCTCTGTCTTGACCATACAGGACATTCAAATTAGTGAAGGGGCAACGTGCGAACTCAATGCTAATGATCCAATTGACCTGAGCAGTCCTAAAGAAATCGTTGTTACTGCCGGATCTGGAAGAACCAAAACCTGGAGCATAAGAGCCCATCCCGCTATTGATTTGAAAAATAAGATTTTTTCAGAATGGCATCAGGCAGGTAAAGTATGGAATCCATATTTATCTTCTGATCCAAGATACTGGTGCACAGGAAATGAAGGTGTGGTTACTCTTTCTGACAGTAACACGATTCCAATTGGTGAAAGTGGTGCACGTCTCGAAACCATCACATTGGGTGCTTTGGGAGCAATAGCCGGCACTCCTATTGCCGCAGGTAATATCTTTATTGGTGATTTTGTAACTAATATTTCCAACCCGGCTCAAAGCGTCAAATTTGGCCGACCTTTCGATGGGCGTCCCAAACAATTGAGTTGTTCTTATGAATACACTCCTGAAATTAATGAACTGGAAGCTGACGGAGTACCTATGGAAAAAGGAGATCCTGACATCGGACATATCTGGATTAAGGTACTGTATGTAGATGAGGACACCGGAGAATTTGACCCTGACACTCATTTACCTGAAGGTGCGGTCGTTATTGGAGAAGGGGAAATTATAATTGAGGGTGAACATGCCGCAGGGAGTCAGCAAACAATTGACATCAACTATCCGGTTGAATTCCTTGACAAAACGCCAACTCACCTGGCTATTGTAGCAACTTCAAGTTATTATGGCGAATTTTTCGTAGGTGGAGTTGGTTCATTACTGTTGGTGAATGAAATCGATCTGGTTTATTAGGATGTATAGTAATACACCATAATCCTTTCTACAATTGTAGGTTTGCGTAATCATCTTTTCCAAAGTTTCAAAACTTTGGAAAAGGTTAACGGTGATGGTGATAAGAGGCTAGTACCTGAATTACTTTGTCCAATCTTACCCGTGTTGAATCAGGAAGTTATCGCTTTCCAATATTCGACTTTCGATATAATTGACCACTTGCTGACATGATGAGTAGCGACTATTCAGGTGGTTCTTAACCTCAATATCAGGATTCTCCGGTGCTTCAAAATCAGAACTGATACCTGTAAAGTTTGGAATTTCACCAGCTCTTGCCTTTTTGTATAAACCCTTAGGATCGCGCTGCTCACACACTTCAATAGGTGTATTAACAAAAACCTCAACAAAATTATCCTTCCCTATAATTGACCTGGCCTTCTCCCTGTCTGATTTAAAAGGCGAAATAAAGGCAGAGATAACCACCATGCCTGCATCACTCATTAATGCAGCTACTTCACCAATTCTGCGAATATTCTCCTGCCTCCCTCTGTCACTAAAGTCAAGGTCACTATTTAGTCCCGACCGGATATTATCTCCATCCAAAATGTAAGTCCGAATGCCTTTATCCCATAAAGCCTGCTCAACATCGCCCGCCAATGTTGACTTTCCAGATCCGCTTAATCCTGACATCCATATGACCAGGCTCTTATGCTTATTCAGTTGATTACGATCTTCCTTTGTTACTTTGTGATTGTGAAATGTTATATGTCGATTCATATCTTTAAGTTTTAATTGTTAATAATTAGACCTTTAGATTTTAGTTGCAAGACACCAAACTGATTAACAGAGTGCTTACCTCTTATTTATAAGATCTCATACTTCCATTGCTCCAGAGCGAATTTCCAGTGTTCGTTGACCTTTTTGATGGTGTCTTCTGCATAGGCATATCTGTTTTTCTTATGCCCTTTTTTCTTTTGGATGTATTTCTTGATTGAATCTGATGCCTCGTTAAAGCCACTAAGGCCAAGCCTGCTATAAATATCATGTGTCAATGTATAAGGGGTTTGTTCAAAATCTTCAAATCTCATTTCGTATAGATTTCCTTCAGGAATCAGATGCTTGTCTCGTTCATAAGCTTCTGCCATTAACTGATAAACCTTAAGGATATTTTGCTCCAGTTCCTGGTCGCTGAAATCTTGCAACATTAAGGGTTTAATTACATTGCTAAAGTAATCCCTGGTTGATTCAAAAACGGTATATGGATTTCGTACCAGGTAAATGAATTTCGCATTTGGAAAGATTTCCAGCAAATGCTTAACCCTAGCTGTATGTGGTGGATTTTTTGATAAGAATCGTTTTCCTCCTGTATTGTATAAAGATGTTTTTATCAAACGGATAAATTCTTCCTTAAACAATTCTTTTTCTTCGGAAGTAATACCATTAAATAATAAATACTTATCACAATAATCCATTGTTTGCTTCGGGAAAAACCAGAAGTTATAGAAACTAACCGGCATTACGTTGCTAAAGGCAAACTCCTCTTCCTGAGGTTGATCAGGAACCAACTCAAGGTTATCTGTTGGCCGTTTATCAGGCATTATCTTACTCATAATACCCTTAAAAAAAGGCTGACCCCACACCATTGCATTTGTAAAAATGGTTTGATAAGTGGTGTTGTATCCAAACTGCTGATCTTTGGATAGTACATTATGAAGATAGGTGGTACCGCTTCGCCAATGTCCCAGAATAAATACGGGATCATCTGTCATTTCCAATGACTTAACCTTTCGATTGTAAACGCCATTTTCCAATGGTTGCGTCACACTTAAAAGTGCCGAGATTGACTTGCTCATCAGGTATTTTAGTCGAAACCCTTCGTCTACTTCCTGATTTTTGCAGATTGTTTTGAAATTACTATACCTGCTGCCGAACAACGGCGTGACAGGTAATTTGTTGAAATCCAGTTTAAGCATTGATGATTTTTTAAAAGTTCAATCACCTTAAGGCAAATTACATACCAATGCTTAAGCCTGATTATTAGGAAATGTTAATCAATCATAAAGAAGCTGAATATTGTCAATCCAGAAACGACTATCGGCAGAACCTATAAACTCTCCACCCTGATAACTTGCTGAAAATACCATAATTATATGAGTAATTGATTCTACATCGTCCGTCCATCCCTCCTCAGTATATGCAATTTTTTCACCTTTACTGTTCAATGCATAGTAAGGGTCGTCTTCTGAAATCAATCCCATGTAAGGTTCAAAACCAGTTTGCTTACTGGCATCACCATAAGTAACAGGTATTTTATAACCATTATTCCATTCATCGCTTGATGTATCGAAGCGCGTCCATGCAGTCCCAACTCTCTTCACTTTCAAATTTCCGTCACTGTCTTCAGTCCGGCTTTGTAATAACATGTATACTTCAGCTTTATCCGTTCCTTTAATATCCTGAACCCGAAAACCTC